>JAGRLZ010000107.1 GCA_020441545.1 Xanthobacteraceae bacterium
CGCGCGCCCTCGTTGATCATCGGATAGACCATGCGTTCGAGGATCTCCTCGTCGCTGATGGCGCGGCCCTTGATGCCAAGCTTGGCGCGGACCTCCTCGAGCATCTTCTCGACCTCGGGATCGGGCAGCGGCGCGCGCGAGCCGCTCTCGTATTTGTAGTAGCCCTTGCCGGTCTTCTGGCCGTGGCGGCCGGCCTCGTAGAGCGCGTCGCCGATCGGCGACTTGATGCCGCGGTCCTGGCGCGAACGCCAGCCGATGTCGAGGCCGGCGAGATCGCCCATCGCGAACGGACCCATCGGCAGGCCGAACTTGGTCACCACGCCGTCGATCTGCTGCGGCAGCGCGCCATCATAAAGCAGCTTCTCGCCCTGCTTGCTGCGCTGCGCCAGCATGCGGTTGCCGACGAAGCCGTCGCAGACGCCGACCACGACCGGCACCTTGGCGATCTTCTTGGCGATCGCCACCGCCGTCATCAGCACGTCGGGCGCGGTCTTGGCGCCGCGCACGATCTCGCACAGCTTCATCACGTTGGCGGGCGAGAAGAAGTGCATGCCGAGCACGTCCTGCGGACGCTTGGTGACGGTCGCGATCTCGTTGACGTCGAGATAGGAGGTGTTGGACGCCAGCACCGCGCCGGGCTTGGCGTATTTGTCGAGCGCGGTGAACACTTCCTTCTTGATCGCCATGGTCTCGAACACGGCTTCGATCACGAGGTCGGCGTCCTTGACGTTCTCGAGGCCGACCGCGCCGGTGATGAGGCCCATGCGCTTGGCCGGCGCATCGGCCGGAATCCCGCCACGCGCCGCGGTCGCCTCATAGTTCTTCTGCATCACGCCGAGGCCGCGCTTGAGCGGCTCCTCGGCCATCTCGATCAGCGTGACCGGAATGCCGGCGTTCGCAAACGACATCGAGATGCCGCCGCCCATGGTGCCGGCGCCGATGACGGCGACGCGCGCCACGGGGCGCGGCTTGGTGCCCGCCGGCACGCCGGCGACCTTGGCCGCCTCGCGCTCGGCGAAGAAAGCGTAGCGCTGCGCCTTCGACTGATCGCCGTTCATCAGCTTCAAGAAGCCTTCGCGCTCTTTCTTCAGGCCCTCGTCGAAGGGAAAGTCGATGGCGGCGCCGACCGCGTCGGCGGCGGCGAACGGCGCCTCGAGGCCGCGCGCCTTCTTGGTCAGCGCGGCAACGGCATTGGTGAAGATCGAGCGGTCGGCCTTGGCGGCGGCGAGCTTGCCGTCCTCGTCGCGCAGCCGGCGCAGCGGACGCTTCTCGGCAACGGCCTTGCGCGCGAACGCCTCGGCACCCGGCACCAGGTCGTCGACGATCTCGTCGACCAGGCCGGCCTTCAGCGCCTCCGCGGCGCTGATCGGATTACCGCCGACGATCATCTTGACCGCGAGTTCCGGCCCGACCGCGCGCGGCAGGCGCTGGGTGCCGCCGGCGCCCGGCAGCAGGCCGAGCTTCACTTCCGGCAGGCCGAGCCTGGCTTCCTTGACCGCGACGCGGAAATGACAGCCGAGCGCGGTTTCAAGGCCGCCGCCGAGCGCGGTGCCGTGAATGGCGGCCACGATCGGCTTGGGGCAACCTTCCATTTCCGCGATGACCTCGTTGAGGCCCGCCCCCTGCGGCGGCTTGCCGAACTCGGTGATGTCCGCGCCGGCAATGAAGGTACGCCCGGCGCAGGTGAGCACGATGCCCTTCACGTTCGCATCGGCCGCCGCGGCCTTGATGGATTCGAAGATTCCGCTTCGAACCGCCGCGCTCAACGCATTGACCGGCGGGCTGTTGACGGTGATGACAGCGATATCGTCATGACGCTCAAGGCTGACCACTTCACTCACGCGACTCTCTCCTTCAGAAAATTTCGGGTCGAATTTGTCGATTTCGCACTGCGAAATCTAATTCCACATCTTGACAGCGAGGGTTATTTTGAAGAGCGTTCGTTGTCAACGCGCCCTGTCTCCAAAGAATCCGAAGATAACGGATCGGAAGACAACGGATCCGAAGACAACGGATCCGAAGACAACGGATCAGAGGGCCGCGGGTCGGGGAGTAAACGGGGACCGCGCGACGAGAATGAAGCGCCCAGCCAAAAAAGTGGCGACCGATCGCAACTTTGTCGTCGCCTTGTCTCGCGGCCTCGAAGTCTTGCGAGCATTTCGTCCCAATGACGGGCTCCTCGGCAATCAGGAGATTTCAGCCCGTACGAATTTACCCAAGCCGACCGTATCCCGGCTGACCTACACTCTCACCAAGCTTGGTTATCTTACACAAGTGCCACGCTTCGAGAAGTATCAATTGGCGCCGGCGGCCATGTCGCTGGGCTATGCCGCGCTCGCCAATCTCGGCGTCCAGCACCTGTCGGAATCGTTTCGCGAAGACGTGATGCGCGCCACCGGCGGCGCCGTGGCGGTCGGCGCGCGCGACCGCCTCAGCATGATCTATTTCGGCCAGAGCCGCAGCGGCCTCGCCCTGGGCGTGCAGCTCGATGTCGGCTCCAAGGTGCCGATCGCGACAACCGCGATGGGACGGGCCTATCTCTGGGCACTGCCCGATGACGAGCGGGCGCAATTGATGCGCGAACTGCGCGAACATTACGGACATCGCTGGCCGCGCATCCGCGACGGTATCGAGCGCGCGGGCGAACTGGTCGCCAAGCGCGGCTTCGCGATTTCGGCCGGCGAATGGCAGGACGACGTCCATGCCGCCGGCGTCGCATTGAAGCTCAATGACGGCACGGGGCCTTACGCATTCAACTGTGGAGCACCTGCATTCCGCTTCACGGAAGATCGTTTACTCAAGGACATTGGACCTCGTCTCGTGACGATGGTAAGGAACATCGAGGCTGCGCTTGGCGGAACAGCCACGCCGCAGAAAACAATAAGCGACACGGTCAGGAAGCCAAAAGGAGGGAAAAGTGCCCGCACGATTGAGGGGATGCGATAGCTATTGGGATCGCGGCCTGCGCAGCAGTTCGCAGATCCGTTTCACGTCATCGCGCCGACCGGGTATGCAGTGATGCAGGCCCAGGTCGCACAGGGAACGGCCACAGCCGCCGCTCCATTGCTTACCGTCCGCGACGTCAGCGTCGTGTTCGGTGGCATCACCGCGCTTAACGGCGTTTCATTCGATATGCAGAAGGGACAGGTGCTGGCCCTGATCGGCCCGAACGGCGCCGGCAAGACGACGCTGTTCAACTGCCTGAGCCGCCTCTATCAGCCGAGCGCCGGCGACATCCTGATGGATGGCGTCAGCATCCTGACGCGGCCGCCTCACCGCATCTCCGAGATCGGCATCGGCCGCACGTTCCAGAACGTCGCGCTGTTTCCCAACCTCTCGGTGCTCGACAACGCCCGCGTCGGGGCACACTCCCATACCAATAGCGACATCATCAGCGACTCGCTGCGACTGCCGCGGTCGCGATCGGTCGAAGTGGCGATCAACAAGAAGGTTCTCCGAATTCTCGATTACCTCGAGTTGACCCACCTCGCGCATACCAACGTCGCCGGCCTGCCGTTCGGCACCCAGAAGCGGGTCGAACTGGCGCGCGCGCTGGCCACCGACCCGACGATCCTGCTGCTCGACGAGCCGGCCGGCGGTCTCAACCACGAGGAAGTCTATGTCCTCGGCGACCTGGTGAAGCGCATCCGCGACGAGCGCCACATCACGGTGCTGCTGGTCGAACATCACATGGGCATGGTGATGAAGATCGCCGACCACATCGTCGTCCTGAATTTCGGCCGCAAGCTGGCCGAGGGAACACCGAAGCAGATTCAGAACGATCCTGAGGTGCTCAAGGCCTACCTGGGGGATACCGCAAAATGACAGCGCTGCTCGATATCAAGGACCTGCGCTCCTACTATGGCCAGGTGCAAGCCCTGCACGGCATCGAATTCCACCTCAAGGAAGGCAGCATGACCGCGCTGCTGGGCACCAACGGCGCCGGCAAGACCACCACGATCCGCGCCATCTGCAACATGGTGCGTTCGACCGGAACGATCCAGTTCGAGGGCAAGCCGCTGATGGGCAAGTCCACCGAAAGCATCGTTCGGCTCGGCATCGCTCACGTCCCGCAGGGCCGCGGCACCTTCACCACCCTGACGGTGGAGGAGAACCTCCAGCTCGGTGCCATCACCCGCAAGGACACCAAGGTCATCGCCTCCGACATCGAGAAGATGTACAGCTACTTCCCGAAACTCAAGGAGCGCCATACCCAGCAGGCCGGCACCCTCTCGGGTGGCGAACAGCAGATGCTCGCGGTGGCGCGCGCATTGATGCTGCGGCCGCGGCTGATGCTGCTCGACGAACCGTCGTTCGGCCTTGCGCCGCTGATCGTGCGCGACCTGTTCGGAATCATCGGCAAGATCAATCGCGAGGACAAAGTCAGCATCCTCGTGGTCGAGCAGAACGCGCAGCTTGCCCTTGAGATCGCCGACCAGGCCTATGTCATCGAAACCGGGCGGATCGTGATGTCCGGCTCCGCGAGTGACATCGTCAATAACGAAGACATCCAAAAATCCTATCTTGGGCACTGAGGAGGCCGGCTATGGAGCTCTTTATCAATCAGGTCCTGGCTGGGATCTCGACAGGCGCGATCTACGCCTGCATGGCACTTGCGGTGGTGATGATCTATCAGGCGATCGACCACCTGAACTTCGCCCAGGGCGAAATGGCGATGTTCTCCACCTTCATCGCCTGGCAGATGATGCAGTGGGGCGTGCCCTACTGGTGGGCGTTCATCCTCACCATCATCGTCTCGTTCCTGGGCGGCATCCTGATCGAACGGCTGCTGTTCAAGCCGCTCGCCAAGGCGCCGGTCCTCACCAACGTGGCCGGCTTCATCGCGCTGTTCGCCATCATCAACAGCGTGGCGGGACTGATCTGGGACTTCACCATCAAGCAGTTCCCCTCGCCGTTCGGCTCGTCGCCGTTCCTCGGCAGCCAGCTCATCTCGACCCACCAGGCCGGCATGATCGGCGTGACGGTCGTGTTGCTCATCGCGCTGTTCCTGTTCTTCCGGTTCACCCGGGTCGGTCTTGCGATGCGGGCCGCCGCGACGGTTCCTGAATCGGCACGGCTGGTCGGCATCAATACGAGCTGGATGATCGCACTGGGCTGGGGCATGGCCAGCGCCATCGGCGCGATTGCCGGCATTCTCGTCGCCCCCGTGGTGTTCCTCGAACCGAACATGATGGGCGGCGTGCTGATCTACGGATTTGCCGCGGCCGTGCTCGGCGGACTGAGCAGTCCGCTCGGCGCCGTCATCGGCGGCTTCCTCGTCGGCATCTTCGAGAACCTGGCCGGAACCTACATCCCCGGCGTCGGCAACGAACTGAAGCTGCCGATCGCGCTGGCGCTGATCATCACTGTTCTGGTCGTCAAACCCAACGGCCTGATGGGCCACACCGTCGTGAAGCGAGTTTGATCATGAGCACGGTTCAGGAAACTTTTGCGACGACCAAGTCGCCATCCACCGAGCTTCCCGCCGGGAAGTCCAATGCCCTCGGGCGCAACTTATCGCTGCTGATCCTGCTGGTGATGCTGGTTGTTCCGCTGTTCGTCAGGAACTTCGTGATCTTCCAGATCACGATGGTGCTGATCTACGGCATCGCCGTGCTGGCGCTGAACATCCTGACCGGCGGCAGCGGGCAGTTCTCGCTCGGGCAAAGCGCCTTCTACGCACTCGGCGCCTATACCTCCGGCATCCTGATGGAACATCTGGGCGTCAACTACGCCCTCACGCTTCCGGTCGCCGGCATGGTCTGCTTCGCCGCCGGCTTCCTGTTCGGCTTCCCGGCGTTGCGGTTGTCCGGCATCTATCTGGCGCTGGCGACCTTCGCGCTGGCGGTGGCGATGCCGCAATTGCTCAAGCTCGGCATTTTCGAGCATTGGACGGGCGGCGTGCAGGGCCTGGTGGTGACGAAGCCGGATGCTCCGTTCGACCTGCCCATCTCGCAGGACGCGTGGCTGTACTACTTCACGCTCGCCGTGACGCTGGTCATCTACATCACCTCGATCTTCCTGCTGAAATCGCGCTCCGGCCGCGCGATGATGGCGATCCGCGACAACGAAATCGCGGCATCGGCCATGGGCGTGGATGTCTCGCTCTACAAGACGCTCGCCTTCGGCATCAGCGCCGGCATCACGGGAATCGCCGGCGGCCTCGGCGCGATCGCGGTGCAGTTCGTGGCGCCTGACAGCTACACGATCCAGCTCGCCATCGCCCTGTTCCTGGGCATGGTGGTTGGCGGCGTCGGCTGGCTTCCCGGCTCGTTCGCCGGCGCGGCCTTCATCGTGTTCGTGCCCAACCTCGCCGAGGAAATCTCCAAGGGCCTGTCGGGCGCCTTCTTCGGCGTGCTGCTGCTGGTCGTCATCTACCTTGTTCCCCACGGGGCAAAGCAGGTTGCGACGTTCGCCGAGTCGCTCATCGACAAGCTCAGGAAAACCTGATCCGGGATCCCCTGATCCCGACAGGACGGACAAAGACGAACGGCCCCGCCCTCCCCGGCGGGGCCGTTGCCTTTCGAATGGGCAATCGACCGAACAGGCAATCGACGAAACCGCCGGCAATTCGTCGGCACGCCGGCACGGGATGAAAGAAAATGTCGCTGAAAGAAAATGTCGCGGTTCTCCGCCCGCGTCCCGCGCCAGGGAGCCGAAACCGATCGCGCTCATGACTTCCGGATCGACCCGATCCCAAATCATCGCGGATCCCGGCGCGGCCGCCCGATCAGCGGCCGCGCACGATCTTAACCGCAAACATTACAAAAGCGATTCTGCGGCAATTTGCAGCGGCTTTTAGTTGCCCGACGCCACGGAACAGTATTGAATAATCTTTGAAGCGTCCGCGCTTCCAACAACAAAAGCAAAAGACACATCGACATGATTCTAGGGAGGACCCAGATGTCCGTTTTGAAACGGCCCGCAGTCGCGTTGTCGGCTGCCGCGCTTATTCTCGCCGCCGCCAGCAGCACCGCTTTCGCCCAGAAGAAATACGACACCGGCGCCAGCGACAAGGAAATCAAGATCGGCAACATCATGCCGTACAGCGGACCGGCATCCGCCTATGGCGTGATCGGCAAGACCGAAGCCGCCTATTTCAAGATGATCAACGAGAAGGGCGGCATCAACGGCCGCAAGATCAACTTCATTTCCTACGACGACGCCTACAGCCCGCCCAAGACGGTGGAGCAGGCGCGCAAGCTGGTCGAAAGCGATGAAGTTCTGCTGATCTTCAATTCGCTCGGCACACCGCCGAACTCGGCGATCCACAAATACATGAACGGCAAGAAGGTGCCGCAACTGTTCGTGGCAACCGGCGCCACCAAGTGGAACGACCCGAAGCACTATCCCTGGACCATGGGCTGGCAGCCCAACTACCAGAGCGAAACCAGGATCTACGCCAAATACATCCTCAAGAACATGCCGAAGGCCAAGATCGCCGTGCTGTATCAGAACGACGATTACGGCAAGGACTATCTCAAGGGCCTGATGGACGGGCTCGGCGCCAAGGCGAAGACGATGATCGTGGCCGAGGAGAGCTACGAGGTTTCCGAGCCGACGGTCGACAACCACATCGTCAAGCTCAAGTCGTCCGGCGCCGATGTCTTCATGAACATCTCGACGCCGAAATTCGCTGCCCAGGCGATCAAGAAGATGGCGGAGATCGGCTGGAAGCCGACCCACTTCCTCAACAACGTCAGCGCCTCGATCGGCAGCGTCATCAAACCGGCCGGGTTCGAGAACTCGCAGGATATCATCTCGGCCTCCTACCTGATGGATGCCGCTGATCCGCAGTGGAAGGACAATCCAGGGATGAAGTCGTTCGACGATTTCCTGGCCAAGCACTTCCCTGAGGGCAACCGGCTCGATGGCGCAGTGATCGTCGGCTACAACGTCGCGCAGACCCTCGTTCAGGTGCTGAAGCAGTGTGGCGACAACCTGACCCGCGCCAACGTGATGAAGCAGGCGGCAAGCCTGAAAGGCTTCGTCCCGACCAACGTGTTGCCCGGCGTCAAGATCAACACCAGCGCCACCGATTTCGCGCCCATCGAGCAGTTGCAGCTGATGCGCTTCAAGGGCGAGCGCTGGGTGCTGTTCGGCGACATCATCAGTGGTGAGGTCGGCGGCTAGCTTCCACACCATCCGAACCCGGGAACCCCCGCGCGAGCCGCGGGGGTTTTCTTTTTGCGCAAACGGTCGGATAACCGATTCCGTTCGTTCCTCTGCCGCAGGCGCCATCGGACATGACCGACAAACGCGAATTGCTGCGCGCCATTTTCGATGCCGCCGTCGCCGCGGCGCATCCGGATGCCATTCTCGCGCAACATCTGCCGCCACCACCGCAAGGGCGGCTGATCGTGCTGGCCGCCGGCAAGGGCGCCGCCGCCATGGCGGCAGCCGCCGAGCGCCACTACCTCGACGGCGCGGGATTCGATCCGGCGCGTCTCGTCGGCCTCGCCACCACGCGGCACGGCCATGCCGTGCCGACCCGCCGCATCGCGGTGATCGAGGCCGGACATCCGGTGCCCGACGAGGCCGGCCTCAAGGCCGCCGACGACACCCTGGCGCTGGCATCGGGCGCCACCGCCGGCGACCTGGTCCTGGTGCTGCTGTCGGGCGGAGGCTCGGCGAACTGGATCGCGCCGGCGGACGGCATCTCGTTCGCACAGAAGCAGCAGGTGACCCGCGCGCTGCTGCGCTCCGGCGCACCGATCGGCGAGATCAACACCGTGCGCAAGCATCTCTCCCGCATCAAGGGCGGCCGCCTCGCCCGCGCCGGCCGGCATGCCGCCGAGATCGTCACGCTGGCGATCTCCGACGTGCCGCATGACGATCCCGCCGCCATCGCCTCGGGGCCGACCGTGCCCGATCCGACCACGCTGGCGGATGCGCGGGCCGTCATCGGCCGCTACAGGCTCGACGTCGATGACGCGGTGCGCCGCGCGCTCGACGATCCACGCAACGAAAGCTGCAAGCCGGGCGACGCCGTATTCGCGCGCACGCGCTTCGACCTGATCGCGCGCCCGCGGACCTCGCTCGAGGCCGCCATCGCGGTGGCGCGCCGTGCCGGCTACCAGATCGCCGACCTCGGCGCCGACCTGGAAGGCGAGGCCCGCGATGTCGCCGCCGCCCATGCGCAACTCGCCCTGAGGGCCCGAATGGAAAGCCGGCGGCTGGCGATCCTGTCCGGCGGCGAACTTACCGTGACCGTGACGGGCGATGGCCGCGGCGGGCCCAATCAGGAATACGCGCTCGGGCTGGCGCTGCATCTCGCCGATGTCGATGGCATCGCGACGCTCGCCGCCGATACCGATGGCGCCGACGGCGGCGCCGGCAGCGCAACCGACCCCGCGGGCGCCATGGTCGATGCCCGCACCTTCGCCGCCATGGCGTCGAAACATCTCGACCCCGAAGACTATCTCATGGCCAACGACGCCACCGGCTTCTTCGAGGCCACCGGCGACCTGCTCGTCACCGGGCCGACGCTGACCAATGTCAACGATATCCGCGTGATCCTGGTGGACGACGTGTAGCGGGCTGCTTCTGACGGAACCATCCGTCGTCATGCGCGGAC
>JAGRLZ010000010.1 GCA_020441545.1 Xanthobacteraceae bacterium
CGGAGGATTTTCCATGGCCTGGACCCGCGAACAGATGGCCGCCCGCGCCGCGAAGGAATTGCGCGACGGCTTCTACGTCAACCTCGGCATCGGCATTCCGACGCTGGTGTCGAACTACATTCCCGACGGCGTCGACGTGCAGTTGCAGAGCGAGAACGGCATGCTCGGCATGGGACCGTTCCCGTATGAGGGCGAGGAAGACCCGGACCTCATCAATGCCGGCAAGCAGACCGTCACCGAGCTGCCGACCACCAGCTATTTCTCCAGCGCCGATTCCTTCGCGATGGTGCGTGGCGGCCATATCGACCTGTCGATCCTCGGCGCGATGCAGGTGGCGCAGAACGGCGATCTCGCCAACTGGATGATCCCCGGCAAGATGGTGAAGGGCATGGGCGGCGCCATGGACCTGGTCGCCGGCGTCAAGCGCGTGGTGGTGGTGATGGAGCACGTCGCCAAGGACGGCTCCAAGCTGCTCAGGCAGTGCAACCTGCCGCTGACCGGCGAGCGTGTGGTGGACATGGTGGTCACCGACCTCGCGGTGTTCACCATCGACAAGCACGGCAACGACGGCATGGCGCTGATCGAACTCGCCGACGGCGTCACGCTCGACGAGGTGAAGGCCAAGACCGAAGCCGAATTCCGGGTGGCGCTGAAGAACGTGTGAGCCGCGATCGCGCGGTCGCGGATCGATGCGGCGCTTTGCGCTGATGATTCCATCAAGAGCAGAAAGCCGCTAACGCCGCCCGCCGAGTTCTCTCGGCAGCAGGGACGAGGCGAGGTCGCCGCCGTCGGCGGTGCCGGTTTGCTGCTGGGTGAACCCGGCCGAGAAAGACAGGCTGATGTTCGATGTCGGCCGCACCTCGATGCCGGCATGGACACCATAGGCGGCCGCGGTGCCGGCGTTGGGGCCGAAGGACGTCACGGCGCTGAAGACGTCGGGGTTGTGTTTCAGGATATCGACCCCGCCGAACACCGTCATCGGCAGGTCTCCCACGCCTTTGAAATTGTAGCCGAACCGGGAGCGTTCGTAGGACAGCGAATCGAGGCTGCTGAATGCGGTCGCGCCGCGCGGACCGTTCAACACGAAGCCGCTTGTCAGTGCGTTGATCGGAATAACCTCGTTCCGGAAGACGAAACCGGACTGGCCGTCGCTCCCGAAGCTGGAAGCCGGGGAGTTGGAAGCCGGGGAGTTGGAAGCCGGAACGTCGCTATAGGTGTCCATGGTCGCGGTTTCGGCCGTGCCGCCGCCGAAGCCGAATGGTCCGAACGGAATCCAGTAGCGCACCGGCTCGGATTGGGCCTGAGCGGCCGGCTGGCCCAGGCCCAACACCGCCACGACGATCGCAAGACCCAATTTACCCGAGAACGTCGACATCCGTGCTCCGCTGATCCGTGCCAACCATTATACGACGGGCATGGATCGCAGGCCAGCATGCGCTTTCGTGAGCCGGCAGGGTTCCGGAAGCTGCTACTGTCGCCGCGCTCCTCGTCCTCGCAGGCGTCAGGCCCGCGCTGCAATCCGCGCGAAGGTGACCTCGATCAGCGTGCCGGAATGCGGCGCGCTCTTGATCTGGAAGCGGGCGCGGTTGGCCTCCACCAGCGCCTTGGCCAGCGACAGGCTCATGCCCGAATGATCCGGCGTGCGCTCCGGCGGCGGCGACGCGCCGAACGGCTCGAGCGCGGCGGCGAGTTCGCTGTCGTTGAGTCCCTGGCCGGTGTCGCGCACCCGCAGCACCACGTCGCCGGAATCCGACAGCGCCGTCGAGACGATGACCTGGCCGCCGGCATTGGCGAGATGGATCGAACTGCCGATCAGGTTCAGCGCGATCTGGCGCAGCGCGCGGGCGTCGGCCACCACCGGCGGCAGCGCATGGCCGAGCGAGGTGCGGATGATGATGCGCTCGCGGTTCGCGCGTGGCTGTAGCACGGCGACGCATTGCTCGATCAGGTCGTTGAGATCCTGATCGGCAAAGGCGAGATCGACCTTGCCGGTTTCGATCCGCGACAGGTCGAGCATCTCGTCGACGATGGCGATGACCCGTTCGCCCGAGGCGCGGATGTCCTTCAGGTAATCGGCGTAGCGCTCGTTGCCGAGCGCGCCGAAGCGCTCGTCGATCATCACGTCGGCGAAGCCGATGATGGCGTTCAGCGGGGTGCGGATTTCATGGCTGATGCGGGCCAGCACATCGGCCTTGGCGGCGGCGCCGCGCTCGGACTGCCGCCGGGCCTGGCGCAGTTCAAGCTCGGTCTTCTTGACCTGGGACAGGTCGCGGAACACGGCGAAGAAGTTCGGACTGTCCGGCGCGGTGCGGCCGAGGATCATCGACAGCGGCAGCAAGCTGCCGTCGCGGACGCGGCCGAGCACCTCGCGGCCGTGATCGAGCAGGCTGGCGGCGTCGGCGTCCTTCACCGCGGCGAGATAGTCGGCGGCGCCTTGCTCGCTTTCCGGTGCCAGCAGGTCGTGCAGTTGCCGCGCCACCAGGTCGCTGCCGTCATAGCCGAACAGCGCCTCGGCGCCGCGGTTGCAGGCGCTGATGCGGCCGTCGCCGTCGAACATCAGAACGCCTTCCGCCATGGTGTCGATGATGGCGCCGAGTTCGTCGGCATTGGCGGCGCCCGCGGTTCGCCCGGCCTGCGGCGGCGCGGATGGTGTCCCCGTTGCCGGCGAAAGGATCAGCGCCAGCGCGGTCTCGCCGTCCCAGGTGACGGTGAAGAGGCCGGCTTCCACGGAAGCCCCGGTGGCGTCGGCGGAGATCGCGACCCGCGTCGCACCGTTCGCGGTTTCGCCTTCCATGTCCGTTCGCGGCGCGATCAGGATCGTATCGAGGCCGCCGGCCGCGCGCAGATCGTCGATACCGGCAAAGCCCATCCGCCTGGCGAACGCAGCGTTGGCATAGAGCAGTTGCTCGAGGCGGTAGACCAGTACGCCGGCCGGCACAAGGTCGAGCAGTGCGGTGTCGCGCCCGCTCAGGCCCTGCGCGGCGACGTCGTTCACCGCGAGCCAGGCGGTCTCGTCGTCTGTTTCAGCGGAGGCCGGGGGGGGGCGCGCTTCATCGCCGTCGTCGAGTTCGAGACGCTCGGTGAGCTGCCGTGCCAGTTCGTTGAAGGCGCTGTTCTCGACCGGCGTCAGGGCTGGCGATTGCGGATCGCTGCTGGGTCGCAGCGGAACGACGTTCTGCGGTGTATCCACGGTCTGGGTGCTCACAAAAGATGCCACGTCGCCGGCCTGCGGGGCTTGCGGCCGTGCCTCGCCGCCCGACGACTCGTCGTGGCGACGCGCGGCAAGCCGGGTCAGCGCATCGAGGTCGCGGCAGACGCCGAAACCGCGATAGCCGGCGAAATTCCGGTCACGATCGAAGATGGGCAGGCCCGACAGTTCGACCGGCAGCCGCGTGCTGTCGCCATCGGCCGGCCAGTGCAGGGTGATGCCGCTCCAGGTGTCGCGGGTGGCGGTGGCGGCCGCAATGCGATCCTCCGGATCGAGCGCAAGCGCCGCGTTGATCTCCGGCCATGGCCGGCCGAAGGCGGCCGCCGTCCGCGGGCCGATCAGGCGGGTGAACTCGCCGGCGCGCAGCAGGAAAGAGCCGTCGGCATCCATCTGCCAGGTGAAGCGGAGCGGCCGTTCGAAGGGGCGGACCGCCACGGCCGCTTCTTGCGCGGAGCAGGCATGGCGGGCGGAGCCTGAGTCGGACTGCAGCGTCGCCTCGTCGAACCCGGCATCGGGCGCTGCCACGTAAGGCGTCATCACCGCTTCCGGCGCGGCGTCTTCTTCGAGGTCGTCGACGTCGCCTGTGGCCGGTGCAGCGTCCGCTGGCGCTTGGGGTATGGTCGTCGGGGCTTCGTCGGGGAGGTGGCGAACGGTGTCCGCATCCGGCGCGGGTGGCGGGGTGATGAGGTCGATGTCGAAGGCGTCCGCGCCGTCGGGTTCGGCGCTGGCCGCCGCGCGGTCCCGGTCTTGCGCGCGTGCCGGGGCAGGCGTGACGAGGCCGACCAGTCCCGCATCGTCGCCGCTGCCGACACGATACAGTGCGATCTCCCCGGCGGCGGTCGCGCATGCGGCGCGGCCGCTTTGCAGGGCCTTGATGCGTGCGTCATCAAAGGAGCCCGCGACGAGATCGCGCGCGTCGGCCACCGCGCTTGCAGCTGCGTTCATCGCGACGACGTCGCCGTCGTCGGTGAAGGCCGCCGCCGGACTGTCGATCCCGTCAACGAGCTGCCGCAGCCGGTCGGCGAGCGCTGGCGCCGGCCGGCGCGGTCCCATCGCGGTCACGAGAATTCCGGCGCGGCCGTCCCAGAACGTCAGGCGCGCGCAGCCGCAGGTGACGAGGCCGCCGAGCGGCGTGCCGAATCCTTGCAGCCGTTCCAGCCGCGGTGCGCCGTTCGGCAGCAACTGTCCGGCGAGCTGGGCGACCTGACGGCGATGCGGGTCGGCCGGACCGAAGGCCCGCTCGGCCAATGCGGCAACGCTGGCCGCGCCGAACGTCGCCGCGCCGGCCGGGTTGGCCCACCAGATGCGGGTGCCGTCCGCGGACCACAGCCATGCCGGCAGCGCGCTCGCGGCCAGCGCCGCCAGCCTCGGATCGCTCACGCCCAGCAACTGGAATTCCGCATTCGTCATCGATGCGACCTGACGCCTGTCCCTTTGGTTTTCGCTCGGCGGCTTCCCGCGCCGGGATAGCCTTAATATTTCGTTAGTATCGCCTCCGCCCGCAATCCGGTCCACGCCTCCCCCCGGGGATGGCAACCGAAAGCCGCAAATAACGTTAATTTGCCGTCGCGGCTGAACCCGAGGACGTTGCGGGACGTTAACATCTTGCAAATGTGGATCGACGGTTCACGATGGCGCACGAGACGCCGCGCGGCGCCGGCTCGCAGCAGGAGTGGTGACAGGAGTGGTGAGATGAGCGAGGAAGGACGGGCCCGTTTCGAGATTCCGAAGGATATGCAATCGATGGCGGAGGCGAGCTTCGCCCAGGCGCGCAAGGCTTTCGAGAATTTCCTGAGCAGCGCCCAGCAGGCCGCGACCTCGATCGAGGATCGCAATGCGGCGGTGCGCGCCGGCGCCAAGGACGTCAGCACCAAGGCGATCGCCTTTGCCGAGAAAAATGTGAGCGCTTCGCTGGATTACGCCGAGAGCCTGTTGAAGGCGAAGGATCTCACCGAAGTGATGCGGCTGCACAGCGAATATGTGCAGGCCCAGATGCGCGCGCTGACCGAGCAGGCCAGCGAAATGGGACAGGCGCTGAGCCGCGCCGCGATGGATGCGGCGCGTCCGAAAACGTGACGTTCGGCCATGGTTCCGGGCCGGGACGGCCGGTCATCGGTCGCAGGTTCCTGGCAGCGGGCCCGGATCGCCGGTTCCGTGAGGCGATGTTTTTCGGGTTTGCAGCCCGTGGTGCGATCTGCTATTGTGCGGCGCACAATATGAATTCCCTTGTCCCCTCCCTTGCTCCCGTGCCGGGAATGCAGGTGCGGAATGCAGGGGGTGCGATCCGGCGGCCGGGTTGGCGCGTCGGTCTGTCTGCGGGCGGTTTGCCCGATGTCATGTGCCCAGGCTCTCGTTCAATCAGCAGATAAGGATGCCCATGTCTTCCAACGATCCGTTCAGTGCCGCCGTCATTCCGCTCCAGGTTCCCGAGCAGGTCAGGGCTCTCGCCGAGAAGAGCGTCGAGCAGGTGCGGGAGAACTATGCCCGGTTCAAGGATGTCGCCGAAGGCAACAACAGCGCCATCGAGGCGTCGTTCACGGCATTCTCCCGTGGCATGAGCGAATACTCCGCCAAGCTGGTCGGCTTCATGCAGACCAATACCTATGCCGGCTTCGACTTTGCCCAGGAACTGGCGGGCGTCCGGTCGTGGACCCAGGCTTTCGACGTCTGGGGCAACCATACCCGCAGGCAGCTCGATACGCTGTCGAGCCAGTTTCAGGAACTGATGGATCTCTACCGCAGGATTGCATCCGAAGCCTTCGAGCCGCTCAACGCCAATGTGAGCAAGGTGTTCGACCCGGCTGCCTGATCGTCTCGGGCGGGGAGCGCGGACGGTCCTTGGGAGCGGTCCTTGGGAGCGGTCCTTGGGAGCGGTCCTTGAGGACGTGCGCTTCCCGCGCCCGATAGTTCTTGCGCATGGCGACGCTTGCGCTCGATAGCTCTTGCGCCGGGTGCTGTTGTGCCGATGACCGTTGCGCGGACGGCGATTTCCGGTTAAGTCGGCACCTGCGGGCCGAGAGGGTACCGTGGCCGGCGGTCTGCGCGTCGCGGCGTGCCGGTTTGCATGGGTGCCGTGAACGGTGTTATTCCGTCCGCGACGGTCGCGTCCAGGTCCGACGCGCACAGGATGCAGTTGTAGCTCAGTTGGTTAGAGCGCCTGTCTGTGGAACAGGAGGTCGGTGGTTCGAGCCCACCCAACTGTACCAAAAGACCAGCAAAACCAGAATATTTGGAGCGTTTTCGAGCGAAGCGGTTGCCGGTTCGCGTCAAGAGAACGCGTTGAAACAAGGATATGGAGCCCCGTTCCTATTCTATTGGAACGGGGCTCCATATCTGTCGTCATCTCGTTCCGAACGGCGGATATGCCGGCAGTTGCGGACGTCACGACATGATGAGGAAATCCTTGCCGGATCGCATGTCGGGATGGAGCGGCACGTCGGTCAGAATCGCGATCATTCCTGGATGCATGCGGTCACGCACGGCAGCCACGAACGGGTCGTCTGCCCTCAAACGTTGCAGCGCATCTGCTTCCGGCTGGTGATGCCGGGCAGTATCGGCGCTGTGGCTGACCGCCGCCCACTTCAGGCCCCGCGAATCGCGATCGTGCCCCTGCAGCACGAAGACATGGTTGCCGAGAGGAGCGTCGCCGACCACGGTCAGCTTGCTCTCGAGAACAACGTCGCCGTTCTCGATCAGCATGATTCTCTTGTCCGCGGTCGATGCGATGACGGATACGATCGCGGACTTCTCGCTTTCCGTCCAATCCGCCGGATGCTTCTTGTCCGTGAGCGAAGCTTCGATTTGCTCGAACTCGTGCTCGGCGTAACCACCGAGAACCATGCCCGGATGCGTCAGTTCCCAAGGGTCGGAATGAGCCCCGGCGATGATAACCGGGGTGCCGACATGGGTGATCGTGAACAGCTTCGCCGAGAATTCGAGAGGAAGACGCACGCAGCCATGGGATGCCGGATAACCCGGCAGTTTCCCGGCGTGGAGTGCGACACCCGACCATGTCAGCCGGTTCATGTTCGGCATGGGGGCATTGTTGTAGGTGCTGGAGTGATGATGCGCGTCCTTTTGCAGCACCACGAACACGCCCGTCGGCGTGCTGTGTCCCGCTTTCCCGGTTGAGCAGGTCGATACCGCGATCCGTACGCCGTTGCGGTAAACATGAACCCGCTGCTGCGGCAGGGATACGACAACGGCGACGGGGCCGGTGGGCTGGCGATCCGGATGCCACACGAAGTCGCCGGGCTTGAGATCCCTGATCTCCTTCTCGACTTCCGCCGCAACGACCTCGAGGCACAATGCACCGACGACGAATGCGCTGGCTCCGGACAAAAAGCGCCTCCGGTTGAGCGAAGCATTCGATACAAGGGGCAATTTCATTTCAGCGTCCTTCTCGAGGGCCGGTCAGATATGACGCGAACAAGCCGCAGCAGATGCGAGGCCCAACGATTGTGTCAACTTCATTTTGGGCCTCGTGGATTGCGCTTCGTCCGGTTTGATAGGGTATAGTATATATGGCGGTCATATCCAGCCGGTGCGCAATCCGAAGCGGTCTTGAGGTGGAGGATGTCATGAAACGTTCGAGAACGGCGCTGATGCTCTGCACGCTTGCCACGGCCGGCGCTTTCACGGGAGGCGATGCCTCGGCCGCCACGCCGAACATCATGATGGCCGAATGTCGTGCCCGGGCCGGGACGGCCTTGAAGGTTCGCCTGCCGGATGTCGATACCAAGTATGAGGGGCAGCGAACGGACGGCACGCACGCGGTCAACGGCACGGCCACGGTCAGGGGTCGCGCTCAAACCTTCCAATGCAGTTTCGACCGCCGAGGCAACCGCATTATACGGTTCGTGGTCAACCGTCCGTCGGCACCGGCCGCCCCAACGGTTCAAAGCCGGCCGGCCTCTGATGCCGGGACCGGCACCCGCACCGAAGCCGTGCGCTTCAGGCCCGGCCGATCCGGCGCGTCCATCCGGGGGACGATCGCCGGCGATGAGGCCGTTTCCTACACGGTGGGTGCCGAGTCCGGGCAGGCGATGACAATCGTCTTGAAGCCGTCGAACCTGGCGACCTACTTCAATGTCTACGCGCCGGGCAAGCGCCCCGGGGATCAGGCATTGGGAAATAGCGGCGTCACCGGCCCAACGGTCCCCGCGCTGAATACATTCAAGGCAAAATTGCCAGCTTCGGGCACGTACACGATATCGGTCTACATGATGCGTTCCGCGGCCCGGCGAAAGGAGCGGTCCGACTATGTCCTGGATATCTCGATTTCCGCGCTGAATGCCGGCGCTGCACGTCAGCCTGTTCAGAATGACTACGCGGATGGCTTGCAGGGCGGCCCGGACTATTGGGAGGTGACCGGCAGCCGATCCGCGACGACGGCGGCGATCCATGCTGCGGCGTCCGCGGCATCGGCCGTCGCTGGAAACGTGCCGGGCGGTACGGTGCTGCGCAACCAGGGCTGCCGAATGGCCGAAGGGCACCGCTGGTGTCGGGTTGAGACGGTTGCCGGACCGAAGCTCTCGGGCTGGACGGCTGGAGATGCCTTGCGGGAATCCGGCCATGCCGGCGCTCCGGCGCAACGGAAGGTGACGCCGGCGGGGGCGTCCGCCAATTTCGAGCGCCCGGTTGGTGGCGTCCGGCCGAAAGGGTCCGGCTTCACGGCCACGGGGCAGATTCCGTGCGCGCGCGTCGCGGGCCAGCCGACGACCCAGTGCGATTTTGGAGTCGTTCGCAACGGAAACGGAAATGGAACGCTGACGGTGTTCTGGCCCGAGGGCGGCAAACGGGTGATCGTCTTCGAGAAGGGGATGCCGGTGTCGTTCGACCAGTCGGCCGCCGACGGCAAAAGCGTCCTGGCGGTTGAACGCAGCGCCGACCTCTTGCTGGTCCGGATCGGCGACCAGAGACTCGAGATACCGGACGCCGTCATCAACGGCGGCTGACTTTCAAAGTCTGGAGTTGCGCTGTCTTGAAGCCGGCCTGTCGAATAATCCTGGTGACATTCGCGGGGCTCTATCTGCTGGCGCTCGCATTGTTCGCAATCGGCACGCTTGGTCTGTTCGGAAGCGAGAGGGGTCCGCTGGCGGCCATCTTTCTTGTGCCGCTCGGACTGCCCTGGAATTTGTTCCTCGATGTTTTTCCGGACCCGGCGGTGCCATGGATTGCCGCGGGAACGCCCCTTCTGAACCTGCTGCTGCTTGGCGGCGCGTGCCATTATGTGCGTCGCCGGACCGGCTGAATCGCTTGACCCTGAACCGTGCTTCAAGGTTATGGCTTGGTCCGGGCGAGACATTCCATCGGATCGTGCCATCGGATCGTGCCATCGCATCGTGCTCCGGCCGTTGACCGGCACCGGCGGACGCACGGGAAGGGTTTGAAGGATGAGCAAGCGCATTCTCCATGTGGTCAGCAATGTCGCTCACTATGCCGATCCGTCGGAGCCGACCGGCCTGTGGCTGTCGGAACTGACCCATGCCCATGACGTGTTCGCGGCCAAGGGGTGCACGCAGCGCATCGTGAGCCCGAACGGGGGCGTCTCGCCGCTGGAGCCGCGCGCGCTCAAATGGCCGCTCCTCGATGCGTCCGCGAAGGCATGGCTCGACGATCCCGGCCGCATGGCGCTGCTGGCATCGACCGCGCGGCC
>JAGRLZ010000108.1 GCA_020441545.1 Xanthobacteraceae bacterium
CTTTCGAAGCCATGCCATACCTCCTTGATCGCGGGAGGCGGCAGCGCCAGGCAAACGTGGCGATCGGTCTTGCGTGGCGTTGCAACCTCTCGATGAGCCCGCCCCGGAGAAAAGCGCAAAACGCCGATCCCGAAGGCGCGTCATGAAGAAAATGTGACGCACAACATCGCTTCATCTCAAGCTTAAAAGTTTAATAATGTGTTGAGATTTGCAGCGCTGGCAGCGGCTTACCGCAAGTGCTAACAGCACTGCCAGCGCCCGCGTTAACGACGTCGGCCACAATCGTTGGCAGTCGGCGCGCCGGATTGCTAATTTTTTTGAACGCCCCTCTTGCCGAGCCGATGGCCTCGGCCTATGTCGGCTCCATCCCGGTGGCACTCGCTGCCGGCGACTGCCAAAATTCCGAAATTCCAAATTCTTCAAGATCTTAGGAGGATCGCATGAAATTCCGTCCGCTTCACGACCGTGTGGTGGTCAAGCGCATCGACGCTGAGGAAAAGACGGCAGGCGGTATCATCATTCCCGACAGCGCCAAGGAAAAGCCCTCGCAGGGCGAAATCCTTTCGGTCGGCCCCGGCGGCCGCGACGAAGCCGGCAAGCTGATCCCGATCGACCTCAAGGCCGGCGACCGCGTGCTGTTCGGCAAGTGGTCCGGCACCGAGGTGAAGATCGACGGCCAGGAAGTGCTCATCATGAAGGAGAGCGACATCCTCGGCGTGCTCGAGGAATCCGCCGCCAAGAAGAAGGCCGCTTAAGTCGGCGTCTCGTCATCCCGAGGCGTTCGACGCAAGGTTGAGCCTCGAAGGATGACACTCCGATCACCTGTCACCCTCCGAGGCGCGATCCCTTCGTTGCCTCGCATCCGAGAAAGGGTGACGTCGCAAGACAACGTAAGGAAACCAACATGTCAGCGAAAGAAGTCAAATTCGGCGTCGATGCCCGCGACAAGATGCTGCGCGGCGTCGACATCCTCGCCAACGCGGTGAAGGTGACGCTGGGTCCGAAGGGCCGCAACGTCGTGCTCGACAAGTCGTTCGGCGCTCCGCGCATCACCAAGGACGGCGTCACCGTCGCCAAGGACATCGAACTCGACGACAAGTTCGAGAACATGGGCGCGCAGATGGTGCGCGAAGTCGCCTCCAAGTCCGCCGACGCGGCCGGCGACGGCACCACCACCGCCACCGTGCTGGCCCAGGCCATCGTCAAGGAAGGCGCCAAGGCGGTTGCCGCCGGCATGAACCCGATGGACCTCAAGCGCGGCATCGACCTCGCCGTGGAAGCGGTCGTCGCGGACCTGCAGAAGAACTCCAAGAAGGTCACCTCGAACGACGAGATCGCCCAGGTCGGCACCATCTCGGCCAACGGCGACAAGGAAATCGGCGACTTCCTCGCCAAGGCCATGGCCAAGGTCGGCAACGAGGGCGTCATCACCGTCGAGGAAGCCAAGTCGCTCGACACCGAACTCGACGTCGTCGAGGGCATGCAGTTCGACCGCGGCTACATCTCGCCCTACTTCGTCACCAACGCCGACAAGATGCGCGTCGAGATGGACGACCCCTACATCCTCATCAACGAGAAGAAGCTGTCGTCGCTGAACGAGCTGCTGCCGCTGCTCGAGGCCGTGGTGCAGACCGGCAAGCCGCTCCTGATCGTCGCCGAGGACGTCGAGGGCGAAGCGCTCGCCACCCTCGTCGTCAACCGCCTGCGTGGCGGCCTCAAGGTTGCAGCCGTGAAGGCGCCTGGCTTCGGCGATCGCCGCAAGGCGATGCTGCAGGACATCGCGATCCTGACCGGCGGCCAGGCCATCAGCGAGGATCTCGGCATCAAGCTCGAGAACGTCACGCTGAACATGCTCGGCCGCGCCAAGAAGGTGATGATCGACAAGGAGAACACCACCATCGTCAACGGCGTCGGCAAGAAGGCCGACATCGAGGCGCGGGTGCAGCAGATCAAGGCGCAGATCGAGGAAACCACCTCGGACTACGACCGCGAGAAGCTGCAGGAGCGCCTTGCCAAGCTGGCCGGCGGCGTCGCGGTGATCCGTGTCGGCGGCGCGACCGAGGTCGAGGTGAAGGAGCGCAAGGATCGCGTGGACGACGCGATGCATGCGACCCGCGCCGCGGTGGAGGAAGGCATCCTGCCGGGCGGCGGCGTCGCCCTGCTGCGCGCCTCCGAGCAGCTCAAGCGCATCCGCACCCAGAACGACGACCAGAAGACCGGCGTCGAGATCGTGCGCAAGGCACTGTCCTCGCCGGCCCGCCAGATCGCCATCAACGCGGGCGAGGACGGCAGCGTCATCGTCGGCAAGGTGTTGGAGAAGGAGCAGTATTCCTACGGCTTCGACTCGCAGAGCGGCGAATACGGCAACCTGGTCTCCAAGGGCATCATCGACCCGACCAAGGTGGTGCGCGCCGCGATCCAGAACGCAGCCTCCGTGGCCTCGCTGCTCATCACCACCGAGGCGATGGTCGCCGAACTGCCGAAGAAGAACGCCCCTGCTCCGGCGATGCCGGGCGGCGGCATGGGCGGCATGGATTTCTGACGCAAAGCGTCGGAAATCGCCGCCCCTGATCCAAAAATGCTCAAAGCCGGACAAGTCCGGCTTTGAGTGGCGGCATGGATTTCTGATCCAGGCTCTCAAGCAAGCTTCGAAATGCCCCCCGGCAGCGATGCCGGGTTTTTTGATGAACATTGCGGCCGCGTCCAAACCACCGCTCCATGCCCGAGCCGCAACGCCCTCGCCGACAGCCGGGACAGGCCCGCGATCGAACGCGGCCGATGTCACGGGATCGACGACGACCGGCCCAGACGGCCCGCGTTGCGCGGACGGGATCGATCGGCTGGAGACGATGATTGTCCCGTCGCGGACTCCGCCCCGGCCGCTTTCTCGTCGCGCCGCAGCAGATAGAGATCGCTCAGCGTCTTCAGCCCGATCAGCAGCGCGAGAAAGCCGATGCCGTTGCTGAACGCCATCACCAGCGCCGCGCCCGCGATGATCGTGACATGCATGATGACGACGCGCCGATAAGGCGCGAACATCACCTTGCCGACCTCCACCTGCCGCGCCGGCGGCGTCGTGTCGTCCCTGCCGCGCCGTCCGCGCCACCAGGGAACCAGGAAATAGAACAGGAAGCCGAGGCCGTGGCTGATGCACAGGCCGACCAGCGCGATCCACAGATCCTGCGACTGGATCATGTCGTGCAGCCGCGCCGGGATATCCGAGAAGCGCCCGCCCGACTTGCCGCCGAACAGCACATTGAGAAACACGAAGTGGCCGGCCATGAAGCCACCGAAATGCACCGTGAAGAACGGCACCAGGAACAGCGCGAACCAGCCGGCGCTGAACGCCATCTGCAGGATCGAGAAACCGCCGATAATCAGCGTCTCCAGCCAGTAGATCACGATCAGGTCGAACAGCTTCCAGTCCCATAGCACGACGCCGAGCATCGGCAGCAGGTTGGCGCCGAGCAGCATCGCGATCGACAGCGCCAGCCGCGTCCCCCGCGCCCGGCCATCCACCGAAGCGACCACGGTGGCCTCCGCTCGATTCGAATTCACGCGCATCCCTCCCTGGCATCGACTCGCTATCCGCCGACGCGCCAGCCTCGCAGGCAGCCCCCGGCAAGGCCACCCCTGAAACCGGGCGACGAAGATAAAGCCATGATTGGCCCGGCCCCGTTCATGGCAGGTTCATCCCGATCCATCACATTGGCCACCTTGGAGACTCCCTCGCGAGTCTCCCCGTAATAAGGAGAACAACCGTGAAGAAAACTGCCTTGGGTTTTGCCGCCGTGCTCGCGCTGGGTCTTGCCTCCTTCGCCGCGCCGGCGTCAGCGATGCCGGCTGCTCCCGGCCTCGCCACGCATGGCGCTTCGGATGTCACGACCGTTCAGTATCGTCACCGTCATCATCGCTACCATCGGATGCATCGCCGCCCGGTGTGCACCTATCGCACCGTGATGTCGCGCCATCATGGACGCCGCGTCGTGAGGAAGATTCGCGTCTGCCGCTGAACCAGACGCGCAGCAAAACATGGCGGCCTCCCTCGCGGAGGCCGTTTGCGTTTTCAGGCGCCCGTTAGCGCGGCGCCAGTTCACGCGGTGGCGAGCGGTCGAGCGCATCGCCCTTGGCGCCGTCGAGCAGGTCGAGCCGATAGGTTTTGATCACCAGCGGACCGCGCTTGCGCTGCACCTGGCCAACCTCCTCGATCCGCGCGAACGCCTGCCGCAATTCCGAATACCTGGCGTTGACGTCGCTGACGAACAGCATCTTGCCGGCGAGTTGCCGCGGCGATGGCTCGGGCATGTTGATCCAGCGGATGCGCTCGAAATATTCGGCCACACAGGTGCCCTTCGGCAAATAGAACGCGAGCCAGCCGGTGGTGCCGTAGTCGGCCGCCAGCACACAGGTCGCGCCGGTGCGCGCCCGCACCGCTTCGATCTGCGCGGCAAGGTCGCGCCAGCCGACGCCGACACTGCGCACGCTGACATCGCGTCGATAGCCGGTGAGGATGCCGGTGTTGGCCTGCACCACCAATAGCACGAACATCACGATGCCGACCGGACCGGCCCAGCGCAGCGACGAGGCGGCGAACGCCTGGGTCCGCGGGCGCCACGGCACCATGCAGGCGGCCGCTGCGGCGGCGATCGCGAATGCCGGATAGACCGGCGCGAACCAGTTGGCCTCGACCCGGCTGTGCAGCGAGTGCCAGGCGAAATAGGCGACGATGACCCAGACGAACAGCGCGATCAGCGCGCGCGACGCCAATGCGCCGTTGCCGCGCCGGCCGAGCGCATACAGCCCCATCGCGCCCAGCGCGAAGATCGACGGCGTCGCGAACAGGAGCTGGGTCGGGATGATCTCGCCGATATAGCGCAGCGTCATATGATCGATGCGCGCGCGGCCGAACTGCTTGAGGAACGACACCCACTGGTGGTCGGCGTTCCACACGATCACCGGCACGAAAACGAGGAAGGCGATCGCCCCGCCGAGATACGGCCATGGCGTCAGCAGCCAGCGGCGCTGCGTCGGCACCAGGACCAGCCAGAGCAGGATCACCACCCCGAAGAACAGCGCGGTGTATTTCGACAGCAGCGCCACGCCGACCGCCACGCCGACCGCAAGCCACCATGCGCCACGGCCGGTAGTCGCCACCTTGGCAAGGCCGTACAGCACGAAGCTGGTCGCGACCATCAGCGGCGCGTCGGGGGTCACGATCATGGTGCCGACCGCGACCATCAGCGTGACGTTGAGCAGGATCGCCGATGTCGCCGCGATCCGCTGGCCGCCGAACAACAGCGCCGCCGTCTCATAGACCGCCCAGGTCATCGGCAACCCCAGCAGGATCGAGACCACGCGCACGCCGAATTCGGTATCGCCGCCCAGCATGGTGCCGAGACGGATCACCACCGCCACCATCGGCGGGTGATCGTAGTAGCCACCGGCGAGATGCCGGGACCAGGTCCAGTAATAGGCTTCGTCGAAGGTCAGCGGCGTCAGCGCGGCGGCGACCAGGCGCAACACCACCAGGCCGCCGACCACCAGCCAGGCGTTGCGCCGCAGGCGCGCGTCGCTTGCGGTCATGACGCCGTCATCGCCTGCGCCAGACGAACAGGCTGGACATCGCGTAGTTCCAGACCACGCCCATCAACGCACCGGCGGCTCCCGCCAGCCACCAGATCGGCTGCTGTCCGTAGATCGAGAACGCGACGCCGACATTGGCCAGAAGCCCGACGCTGCACACCAGATAGAACAGCAGCAGGCCGCGCAGCAGCGCCAGCCCCTTCAGGCGCTGGTCGCGATAGGTCAGCGCGTTGTTGAGAATGAAGTTGCTGGTCATCGCCACCACGGCGCCGAGTGCATGAGCTTCCGTGAACGGCACGGCGAACAGGTTGAACGCGACGTCGAGGGTCAACAGGTGCACGAACAGGCCGATCGATCCGACCAGCGCGAACAGCAGGAAGCGCAGGGAAACCGCATCGCCGGTCATCTTCGCCAGGATCAGCCCGAGGAAATCCAGCGCCACCATGGAGTCGAGCTTGCTTTCGCCCGCAAGCCGCGTGCCGAAGGTGAAGGGAATTTCCACCGTGCGCAGCGAGCCGCGCGCGGTCGCGACGATATCCAGCAGAATCTTGAAGCCATGAACCGAGAGGTTCGGCGCCAGTTCCTCGAAGCGGTCGCGCCGGATCATGAAGAAGCCGCTCATCGGATCGGCGATCTCGACGCGCAGCAGCCGCTTCGCGATCAGCGTGGCGAATTCGCTGACGCCGCGGCGCTGGCTGTTGAAGCTGTCGGCGCTGCCGCCGTCGATATAGCGGCTGCCGACGACCAGTTCCGCCTCGCCGTCCTGCAGCAGCGCCAGCATCTGCGGCAGCCGCGTCTCGTCGTGCTGGAGGTCGGCGTCCATCACCGCCACGAAGGGCGCGCCGGAGGCCAGGATGCCCTCGATGCAGGCGCCGGAGAGACCGCGCCGGCCGATGCGGCGCAGGCAGCGCACCCGCGGATCGCGCTGCGACAGCTCCCGCACCACCTGCCAGGTCTCGTCGGGCGAATTGTCGTCAACGAACACGACTTCCCACGGCGTTTCGCCGAGCGTGGCCTTCAGCCGCTCGTACAGCGTGACGACATTTTCGCGTTCGTTGAAGGTCGGGACAACGATGGACAACTGGCGTGCCGCAGCCGCCTGCGTCGAATCCAGCGGTGCCGGTCGGAGCGCTTCATTCATGGCGCCAGCATATATCCGCGCCGGCGCGGCCTGCCAAGGTAGCGGAGCAAGGTAGCGGACCCGCAGGGCTCGCATGGTCCGCAAGGAAGCCGGTCCGTGCCTTGTTGTCAGGCAAAAAACAACGGCGCAAAAAAACAACGGTGCAAAAAACAACGGTGCAAAAAAACAACGGCCACGAACAGCATGGCGCGCGTACATCCGGCGCGACCGATGATATTCTGTGGCCGTCCGGCGATGGAGCCAGGGGCAGCATCGACATCGCCGTTGCATGCCAGATAGGTATCGACCGGACAGTCCGCAAGGGGGAGCAAGGGGAACCGGCGCATGGCGAAAGCAGGAAAAATCCGCATCGGGATCGGCGGATGGACCTTCGCGCCGTGGCGCGGGGTCTTCTATCCCGACAGGCTGCCGCATGCGAGGGAACTGAACTACGCCGCGAGCCACCTGACCTCGATCGAGATCAACGGCACCTATTACGGCTCGCAGAAGCCCGAAAGCTTCCGCAAATGGGCGCGGGAGGTGCCGGACGGCTTTGTCTTCTCGGTGAAGGGTCCGAGGTTCGCGACCAACCGCAAGGTGCTGGCGGAGGCCGGCGACTCGATCAAGCGTTTCTACGACTCCGGCGTGCTCGAACTGGGCGACAGCCTCGGGCCGGTGCTCTGGCAGTTCGCGCCGACCAAGAAATTCGACGAGGCCGATTTCGGCGCCTTCCTCGCGCTGCTGCCGCGCGAGATCGACAAGCGCCCGCTGCGGCACGTGGTCGAGGTCCGCCATGACAGCTTCCGTGTCGCCGCCTTCCCGGCCCTGCTGCGCCGCTTCGGCGTGCCCGTGGTCTATGCCGAGCACGCCACCTATCCGGCGATCGCCGATGTGACGGGCGACTTCGTCTATGCCCGCCTGCAACGCGGCAGCGACGACATCAAGACGGCCTATCCGCCGAAGGCGCTGGATGCCTGGGCCGAGCGCCTCAGGACCTGGGCCGGCGGCGGCGAGCCGGCCGGCCTGCCGTGCATCGGGCCGACTGCTGCCGGCAAGACGGCGCGCGACGTGTTCGCCTACATCATCCACGAGGGCAAGGTGCGGGCGCCGGCCGGCGCGATGGAACTGATCGCCAGGATCGGATGACGTGGCAGGCAACGTGCCTTGACTGAAGGAACCGACACCGGCGCGAGTCCGGCTCGCGGCCGATAGAATGGTACGGGAATAGAGCCTGCCATTGTTTGCGCGGCCGATGGCTCACATCGGCTGTTGATCGGCCGGAACATACGGTGATCGCACAGCCTTCCGTGCTGGACCCACTTCGCGCGTGAAGCTTTAATCGACTACGTAATTCTACTTAAACGCGTGAGCGAGGGCTCGATGCGGGGATGGACTGCGGCGCTGGTGGCCTGCGCTGTCGCGCCGGTCTTGGCGGGCGCGACGAGTGCGCGCGCGCAGGAGCCCGCTTCCACCCCGGTAACACCGCCCTCCTCCGCATTGCGCGGCGGCGCAGCTCCCGAGCGCTTCCTGCTCTATGGCGGCTTCGACATCTGGCGCTACGGCGGCAGCGGCTATGCCGGCGGGCAATGGGCCCCGCGCGGTTTGAACAATGACGGCTTCGTGCTGAGCATCTTCGCTTCCGACGGCGTGCATCGCTTCGACACCGCCGCCATCTGCTATCGCACGATGATCTTCCGCGCCGCGATCATGCCGGGATGGCGCTTCAAGCGTGGCAACCTCGAGGTCAAGGTGTTTGCCGGCCCCGACTTCGAGCGGGACGACTATTCGCCCGTGATCGTTCCGTCGCGAGCGCACGCCAGTCAATTCGGCGCGCGCGTGGCGACCGATCTGTGGTGGGAGCCGAACCGCCGGATGATGGTTGCCGCCTCGGCCTCCGCCACCAGCATCGCGCACGGCTACAGCGGCCGCGCCGCGGCCGGCTGGCGCGTTCTCAATGCGGCATGGGTCGGCCCGGAGATTGCCGTGTCGTCCGACCGCTTCAGCGACCAGTATCGCCTCGGCGCGCATCTGACCGGCCTGAGAACCGGCGCGTTCGAATGGTCACTCGCGGCAGGCTATGTGCGCGACAGCTTCAGCCGCGGCGGCCTCTATGGCCGGATCGGCGTGCTGACCCGGCGATAGAACCCGCGTTACGCCGACTTGCGCACGGCGTTGTCGATCAACGTCTTGCCGAGCGACCAGATCGCACCGGGCACCTGGTGGCTCGCGGCGATGACCTTGTCGAACGAGCGCTCGATCCACTTGCAGTCGTCCCCGGTCACCGTCAGCGACGGCAGCAGCTTGACCGTGTGGCTGGCGTGGCCGGCAACCTGCGTGAGGATTTTCTCGTCCTTGAACAGCGGCACGGTAATCAACTGGCAGAACAGGCCCTTGTTGGCGGTCTCGAGCAGATTCCACGCCGCCTTGAGACGCAGCGACTTCGGCGGGCCGAATTCGACTCCGATCATCAGCCCCTTGCCGCGCACCTCTTTCAGCATCTCGTATTTCGGGATCATCGCCGACAGCGCATCACGAATCTGGTTGCCGCGCTGTTCGGCGTTCTCGATCAGCTTCTCGGCCTGCATCACCTCGAGCGTGGCGATGCCGGCGGCCATCGCCAGGTCGTTCTTGGCGAAGGTCGAGCCATGCACCACCGCGCGATCCATCCGGCTGAAGATCTTGTCGAAGACGGCCTTGCGCGTCAGCACCGCGCCGACCGGCACATGACCGCCCGAAAGCGACTTCGACAGCAGCACCATGTCCGGCTCGACGTTCCAGTGCTCCACCGCGAGGAAGCGTCCGGTACGGCCCATGCCGGACTGGATCTCGTCCGCAACGAACAGCGTGCCATAGCGGCGGCAAAGTGCCGCAGCACCGGGGAGAAAGTCGTCGTTGGGAATATTGACGCCCTTGCCCTGCACCGGCTCGACGATGAACGCCGCGACCTGCCGCGACGACAGCGCCCGCTCCAGCGCGTCGAGATCGTTGAACGGAACGACCTGGCAATCCTGCAGCAGCGGACCGAATCCGCCGCGGAAGTTGTTGTCGTCGGTCAGCGAAAGCGAGCCGTAAGTCAGGCCGTGATAGGCATGGTCGCAATAAACGATGCCCTGCCGGCCCGTTGCGCCGCGGGCGAACTTGATCGCCGCCTCGACGCATTCGGTCCCGGAATTGGCGAAGAAAACCTTCTCCAGATACGGCGCGCGCTGCAGCAGGCGCTCGGCCAGAATGCCGGCCAGCGTGGAAACGTCCATCTGCACGAGATTCGGAAGGTCGGCATCCAGCACGCTCTTCAGCGCCTGCCGCAGAACCGGATGGTTCCGGCCTATCGCAAAAACGCCAAACCCGCTGAGTAGATCGAGATACCGCGCACCGTCGCGATCGAACAGGTACTGCCCCTCGCCCCGCTTGAAGCCGACATCATAGCCGATGGTCTTGAGAACCTTGACAAGCTGCTCGTTCAGATAGCGCGTATGAAGCGCGCTGCGCTCGGCCTCGCGCTCGTGGAACATCTTGGAAACGTCTAGATTTGGATACAACATCAGCTACATACTTCGTTGGTTAGCTTGTTCGTCGTCAACTGAAAACAGTCGCCAGAAACCCTATCGCTCCACGGCCACCCGAATTCATCAGGCACAGGTTCAAGACATGATGCAGCGTCCCCGAAGTGCAACGCGCACTTTAGCTTCCTGCGGTTTCCTTCTCGCAATTACCAGCGGCACCGCTTTCGCGGGCGACCCGACCGGCGATTGGATGGTGGCCGACGGGGTAGCCCATATCAGAGTCGCCGAATGCCGCGGCAGCATGTGGGGCGCGGTCGCCTGGGAGAAGATTCCCGGCGGGCGCGATCGCAACAATCCCGACGCCGCGAAGCAAAGCCGTCCAACCCTGGGCATGGCAATCCTGCTCAACATGGCGAAAAAGCCCGGCATCGATCAATGGGCGGGTGAAGTCTACAACGCCAAGGACGGCAAGCGATACGAGTCGACCATCACCCTGAAGACGCCGAACAAGCTCGAAATCGAGGGGTGCGTGCTGGGCTTCCTCTGCGGCGGCGAGACCTGGACCCGGGTCAGCGGCCCCATTCCGAGCAGCCCGTCCAACGCGCTCGCCGAAGCGGCGCAGGGCGGAGCCGCCAGGAACGGCAAGCACAAGAACGCGCCGAAAACGGCGGCCAGACCTGCCGCATCCAAGTCATCCTCCAGGACCGCATCGTCAAAGGGCGCGTCCTCGAAGACGGCCGGCCAGAAGGCACATGCCCAGGCCGGCAGCCAGGACGGCCCCCCGGATATCGGCGACATCTGCCTACTCCCCGAGATCGCGCGGGCGACCCATTAGCGCCGGCTGGAACAGCAGCACCGCCGCGAGGGTCGTGACCAACGACAGGGCCAGCAGCTTGCCCATGCTGGCCGTGCCCGGATGGCTGGACAGCCAAAGGCTGCCGAAGGCGGTGGCCGTGGTCAGCGCGCTGAAGAAGATCGCCCGCGTCAGGCTGGATTGCAGCAGGTTGGTTCGCCCGGCGCGCCATGCCACGACGTAATAGATCTTGAAGGCGACGCCGACGCCGAGAAGCAGCGGCAATGCGATGATGTTGGCGAAGTTGAGCGGCAGGCCGATCAGCACGCAGATTTCCAGCGTGACGGCACCCGCCACCAGGAGCGGCACCAGGGTCATCAGCACGTCGGCGAAGCGGCGCAGCGTGATCCACAGCAGCAGCCCGATCGACAGCAGCGCCCAGATTCCCGCGTGAATGAAGGCGGTGACGATGGTGTCGCCCGACTTCAGGATCGAGACCGGACCGCCGATGGCGTTCGGCTCGGCCGCGAGCACGGCATCGGCGAAATTCCGCAGCGTCTCGTTGTCGTTGGAATCACCCTTCGGCGTGACCTCGACGCGCACCTTGCCCGCCTTCGTCTTCCAGGAGTTGACGAGGTCGGGCGGCAAGGTTTCCAGGCTGATCGGCTGCGCCTGCAAGGCATTGCGAAGCTGGTCGAGAACGATCAGCAGCGGACGGACGAAGGCATCCTGCACCGCGGCCCGCATGGCCTGATTGCCATCCGCAAGCTTCGACAGATCGTCGGCGAGCCGGCGCGCGGCATCGGCCCCCGCCCCCTTCCGGTCGCCGGCCGTCTTGCGCAGGCTCTCGACCGTCTGCTTCAGGGCCTCGACGTTCTCGGCATCCGACGGCGGCGCGTCGACCTGATCGGGATTGATCGCCGGCCCGAGGACACGGGCACCATCGGCGATCAGCTTCAGCTTGGCCTGCTGGTCGTCGGGGACGAAGCTCTCCAGCGACATCGTGCGCTGGACCTCCGGCAGCTTCTCCAGCCGCGCGGCGACCTGCCTGGCCGCCGCTTCATTGGGCACCAGCACGTTGATGGCGTTGGCGCCGGTATTCGGATCCTTGCGAAGGTCGAGATAGGTCGCGATCGATTCGACGTGCGGATTGCGCAGGTGGATCGGATTGAAATCGAAGCGCAGGTAATAGAGCAGCGGCAGGCCGGCAACGACGAGGATCAGTGTTCCGCCGACGATGGCGACGCGGTGATCCTCCAGGAAGCGATCCAGCGGGGCAAGGAAAGCATAGCCGACCGGCTCCTTCTCGCCCGCCGGATTCAGCAGTTTCAGCAGCGCCGGCAGCACCGTGATGCTGGCGAGAAAGGCCACCAGCATGCCGACGCCGGCGATCTTGCCGAGTTCCGACACGCCCTCGTAGTCGGTCGGCAGGAACGACATGAATCCGGCCGCGGTCGCCATCGCGGCCAGCGACAGCGGCACCGCCGAGCGCTTGGCCGCCTGGAGCAGCGCGACTTCGAGATTGTCGCTCTTGTAGCGCTCGGATCGGTATCGAACGCTGTACTGAATGCCGAAGTCGACGCCGAGGCCGACGAACAGCACGGCGAACGCCACCGAAATCAGGTTCAGCGCGCCGACCATCATCAAGCCGAGGGCGGTGGTGACGATCAGGCCCAGCGAGATCGTGAACGCCACCGCACCGATGATCTTCGGCGAATGCAGCGCCAGCCACAGGATGAACAGCACCACGATGATCGTGCCGATTCCGTTGGCGAGCGCCCCCTCCTGAACGGTCGCGAACTCCTCGTTGGCGGTCGGCACCGGCCCCGTCAGGCGCACCCGCGCATGGAACTCGCCCGCGAGATTGATGTCCCTGGCGGCCTGGCGGATCGCGTCGGTGGCATCCTTGCCCGGCTCCAGATCCTCGAAATTGAGGATCGGCTTGACCTCGATGAAGGCGCGCTTGTCGGCATCGGTCAGCGGCTTGTCGCTAATCAGGTCACGCCAGGAGAACGTCGCATTATCCTTTTTGTTCAGGATATTCTCGATGGAATCGGATATCTTGGTCAAAGGCGCGGCAGCCGCATTGAGCGCGAACTGGCCGCGCTTCACGCCCGTCATTGCGATCTCGAGCGCGCCGGTCAGTCCGCGCAGACTGGGATCGCCGGCCATGATCTCGAGCAGCGGCGCGGCCGCCTCGAACTGTCCGGTCAGTTTCGCCACCTCTCCGGTCGGCAGGAACAATAGCCCGTTCTTCTCGAAGAACGGCCCGGCCCCCAGTTGGCGAACGGATTCGAAATTCTTGTGATTCTCGGCGAGCTTCTTCTCGAGCTTGACCGCCGCCGCGCTGGCGAATTCCGGCGTCGGGGCCTCGACCACCGCGAGGATCAGCCGTTCCTGGTCGAACGCCTTCTCGAACTCGATGTCGCGCTGGCGCCAATCGAGGTTCGGAGAGATCAACTTATTGATATCGGTATTGATTCTGAAATTATCCGCGGCATAGATCGCCGCTCCTGCCGCCAGGGCCACCGCGAGCAGCACGGTCAACAATGCAAATCGGGTGCAGATCCGAACGATTGAAACAACGACACGTGTCAGCACATTCTGTCTTTCTTTTGCGGCCGGCCTGTCCGGAATGCAAAGGAGGCGATCCCGGTTCCATCCAACCCGTGAACCCGGGCGACCGCTCCCGTCAAGGCGGGGTTGGAACCGATAAGTCGCCACTAAGTGGCGGCATGATGACAGTCAGGCCGCGGCGGGATTGCGGCGCAATGCCGCACCGCAACATAACGATCGCGTTATTGGAACGAGGCATCCTGATCGCCCGTTAGCCAAACCCCAAGCTCATGGTTTCGCTGGCTTCCGGCCGGTGAGGTGAACCCATATATGGCAGGCGCGACAAATGTTCTACGGGCAATGCAGCGCGGCTGCGTTGTTCAGCAATCTTAATTGACCGGGTGCATTTTGAACGACCACAAGCCCATGGAAATATTTCTGGCGCAGCCCAGAGGCTTCTGCGCCGGCGTCGTCAGAGCCATCGAGATCGTTGAAAGGGCAATCGCGAAATACGGGCCGCCGGTCTACGTGCGCCACGAGATCGTCCATAACAAGCACGTAGTGGAAAGCCTGAAGGCAAAAGGCGCGATCTTCGTGGAGAACCTGTCGGAAGTGCCTGACAACGCGGTGACGGTGTTCAGTGCCCATGGGGTCGCGCGGAGCATCGAGGAAGAAGCCGCCGCCCGCAACCTGCCGGTCCTGAACGCCACCTGCCCGCTGGTCACCAAGGTTCACAACCAGGGCAAGCGGTACATGGCAAAGGGGCGCGCGCTGGTGCTGATCGGACACGCCGGCCACCCCGAGGTCGACGGAACGATGGGCCAGGTTCCCGGCCCCGTCCTGCTCGTCCAGAGCGTGGAGGACGTCGACGCTCTGCCGCTGCCGGACGACGCGCCGGTCGCCTATATCACCCAGACCACCCTGAGCGTCGACGACACCCGCGATATCATCGCCGCGCTGAAGGCCCGGTTTACGGATATTCAAGGCCCGGACACCCGGGATATCTGCTATGCAACACAAAATCGCCAATCTGCGGTAAGAGACCTCAGCAAATTCGTTGATGTCATTCTTGTCGTCGGCGCGAAAAACAGTTCCAACTCGAATCGGCTGCGGGAAATCGGCTCTGAGGCCGGGGTTCCGAGCTATCTGATCGCGGACGGCAGTGAACTCGATCCCGATTGGCTGAAGGACGCGAGGACGATCGGCATCACCGCAGGGGCTTCGGCGCCGGAGGTGCTGGTCGACGACGTCATCACTACGTTGCGACGCATCCGCCCAGTGGCCGTTTCGGTCCTGCCGGGTCGCGAGGAGAACATCGAATTTCGACTGCCCGCCGAACTCGCCTGAGTTCGCGCACGCTAAACCAACCGTGTAACTTCCCGAAAGAACCCGTTGTAATGGCTATACCTTTCTTCAAAGAAATGCGGATTGGCGGCTATATCCTGAAGCAGAAGCTGATGGGCCGCAAGCGGTATCCGCTGGTTCTGATGCTGGAGCCGCTGTTCCGCTGCAATCTCGCCTGCGCCGGCTGCGGCAAGATCGATTACCCCGACGCGATCCTCAACCGGCGCATGTCGGCCCAGGAATGCTGGGACGCCGCGGATGAGTGCGGCGCGCCGATGGTGGCGATTCCCGGCGGCGAACCGCTGATCCACAAGGAGATCGGCGAGATCGTCCGCGGCCTGGTGGCGCGCAAGAAGTTCGTTTCGCTCTGCACCAATGCTTTACTGCTGGAGAAGAAGCTCGACCTGTTCGAGCCGTCGCCCTACCTGTTCTTCTCGGTGCATCTCGACGGCCTGAAGGAGCACCACGACAAGTCGGTGTGTCAGAAAGGCGTGTTCGACCGTGCCGTGTCGGCGATCAAGGCAGCCAAGGCGAAGGGTTTCGCGGTCAACGTCAACGCCACGATCTTCGACGGCTATCCGGCCGAGGAGATCGCCGCCTTCCTCGATTTCTGCGCGGAGCTCGGCGTTGGCGTCTCGATGTCGCCCGGCTACGCCTACGAGCGCGCGCCGGACCAGGAGCACTTCCTCAACCGCACCAAGACCAAGAAGCTGTTCCGCGACGTCTTCGCGCTTGGCAAAGGCAAGAAGTGGAGCTTCATGCATTCCGGCCTGTTCCTCGACTTCCTTGCCGGCAATCAGGAGTACGAGTGTACGCCGTGGGGTATGCCCGCGCGCAACATCTTCGGCTGGCAGAAGCCGTGCTACCTGCTGGGCGAAGGCTACGCCAAGACCTTCAAGGAGCTGATGGACACCACCGACTGGGATTCCTACGGCACCGGCAAATACGAGAAGTGCGCGAACTGCATGGCGCATTGCGGCTACGAGCCGACCGCCGCCGATGCGGCGTTCCGCAATCCGCTGAAGGCCGCATGGGTCGCTCTGCGCGGCATCCGCACCACCGGGCCGCTGGCGCCCGAGATCAACCTCGCCAACCAGCGTCCGGCCCAGTACGTGTTCTCCGAACAGGTCCAGAAGAAGCTGTCGGAAATGCGAAGCGACGAGGCGGCGGAAGCGGCCGCCAGGCAGAAGACGCCCACGGCCGCCTGAGCCGCGCGGCCCGCAACCCCAAAACGCAAAAAAAAGCCCGGCGCCATGGCGTCGGGCTTTTGAATTCAGGTGGCGCGGAAAATCACGCGCCGCATCATCCGGAACGGGCCATCACCCTGAGGCAGTCACCCGGAGAATATTGAACGTCTCAGGATCCGGCCGCGGCCATCTGGCGTCCGAGCGCCGAGATCACGGGTGTCGGCACGCCTGCCTCGGCCGGGCGACGGGTTGCCGCATGATTGCGGTTGTGATGGGCCTGCACGAAGGCCGGTCCGCGCTCCAGGATCAGCGCCGGCTGACAGCCCCGCAGACTGCGCAGGGCGCGGTTGAAGTCGCGCCCGGTCGAGACCAGCGCACGCACCACCAGCGGATTGCGGGCAACGCCGCGCAGCACCTTGCGAAGGTCGATATTGCCGTCCGGCTTCACCGCATTGACGGCAAGCGCGGGCAGCGACCGCGTCGCGGGGTCGCTGATGACCCGGAGCGCCGCGAACGGAAGGTCGGCGGCGGTCGCATAGGCCGCGGCAATATGGCTTTCCATGTCCACCGCGGCGGCGCCGGTTTCACGGCGCAGCATCGCCTTGGCCGCCTGGGCCGGCACCACCTGCTCGACGCCGACCAGGCGCTCCCGGACGATCCGCTGGCCCGCGAGCCCCGCGCCCTCGATCAGTTCGTCGCTGAGCGAGCGTCCGGCAAACCAGTTCTCACGCCCGGCCATCACCTCGGTGGCGACCACCACGTCGCCGGTCTCGAGTTCAGGGTCGAGGCCGCCCGCCACGCCGAAGCTGATGACACCACGAACGGAGGCAGGGTCGAAACCCGCCAGGAGGGAGCGAAGCTGTGATGGATTGCTGCTGCTGCAGATGACGGTGCGCCCGGGCCCTGCCGCGATGCGGGCCTCCTGCACCAGACCTGTCACAATCAGGACGGGTCGCGAATCGGACTCACCGGCTCGCGCAACGTCGCCCCCTGTCCCCAAGATCACATCCCAACCCCTACAAGCCTGCTGTTCGTCGAATGTAGATTGCGGTATCGCGCGAGCGCCCAGAGGGGAAAGAATTTCCGGTAGCCGTGGTATCGCAGGTAGAATACACGCGGAAAACCTGTCGCTGTATAGCGGGTCTCGTCCCATTCGCCCGCTTCATTTTGGGTCTGTGTCAAATAAGCCACACCCCTGTGGACGGCGGGATGGTTCGCCTCGCCCACCGCCATCAATGCCAGCAATGCCCAGGCAGTCTGGGACGAGGTGCTGGGGGCGAGCTCATAGCCCTTGTAGTCGAGCCGGTAGCTCGAGGCGTCCTCGCCCCAGCCGCCGTCGGCGTTCTGGATCGAGACCAGCCAGTCGACCGCCTTGCGCATGACGGGCGCCTGGTGATCGACGCCCGCGACGTTCAGCGCGCACAGCACCGACCAGGTGCCGTAGATGTAGTTGAGCCCCCAGCGGCCGTACCACGACCCCTCCGGCAACTGCCTGGCGATCAGGTAATCCACCGCCCGCTTCATCACCGGGCTGCTCTCCTGGGTCTCGCCAAGCTGGGCCAGCATCGACACGCAACGCCCGGTGACATCCTCGGTCGGTGGATCGAGCATCGCGCCGTGATCGGCGAACGGAATGTTGTCGATGTAATATTCGAGATTGTCGGCATCGAAAGCAGCGAAGCCGCCGTCCTTGCTCTGCAGTCCCTCGATCCATTCGCGGGCCCGCGCGATCGCCGGGTCATACCTCCTGGTGCCCCCGTTGCGCTGCGCCCGGTCCATCGCCATCACCACGACCGCGGTATCGTCGAGGTCCGGATAGTGCGGATTGGCGTACTGGAAAGCCCAGCCGCCGGGCCGGACTTCGGGGCGCTTAGCCGCCCAGTCGCCCTTCACGTCGAGCACCTGCAACGGCTCCAGCCACTCCAGGCCGCGCTCGGCACGCGCCCTGGATTCGTCGTCGCCGACTTCGAGCAGCGCATGGGCGGTGAGAACGGTGTCCCAGACCGGCGAGACGCACGGCTGGCAATAGGCTTCGTCCTCCTTGATGACCAGCAGCTTGTCGATGCCGCGCAAGGTAGTCTCGCGGCCCGGATGATCCTTCGGATAACCGAGCACGTCGTACATCAGCACGGCATTGACCATCGGCGGAAAGATCGCGCCGATGCCATCCTCGCCGTTGAGCCGCTCCTCGACGAAAGCCTTGGCGACCTCGATCGCCCGCGCCCGCAGCCGCTTCGGGAAGTACGGCTCGATCACCCGCAGCACCCTGTCGATGGCGCCGAACAGCGTGAACCAGGCCATGCTCTGATGCGGCGCCTTCGCCGGCATCCCGAGTTCAAGCGGCGGCGTCAGGAACAGTTCGTCGATCGTGATGCCGCGCGCGTTCTGTGCCTTCGGCTTGTACACCGCGAGCACCATCAGCGGCACCATGGTGGTGCGCGCCCAGTAGGAAATCTTGGTCAGATGAAACGGCGACCAGCGCGGCAGCAGCACGATCTCGACCGGCAGCACCGGCACCGCGCGCCACGTCACCACGCCGAAGAACGCCAGAAGGAAGCGCGTGAAGATGTTCACCTTCTCCGCGCCGCCATGGGCGCGGATCGCCTCGCGCGCCCGCACCATGTGCGGTGCGTCGGGGCTGTCGCCGATCATCTTCAGCGCGAAGTAGGCTTTTACGCTGGCGCTGGGATCGAACGGGCCATCCTGGACCAGCGCCCAGCCGCCATGCGCCCCCTGGATGCGGCGCAGATAGGCCGCAATCTTGGCTTCCAGCTCGGGGCTGGCCGGCTCGCCGATCTGATGACGGAACAGCACGTATTCGGAAGGAATGGTGGCGTCGGCCTCGAGTTCGAACACCCAGTGACCGTCGGCCTGCTGATGGCCGTGCAGCGCGCGCGTCGCCGCCGTGATGCTGTCGTCGAGCCGCCCCTTGTCGGTCGCAATCGAAAAACCGTTCATATTCATTTCGGTCTATCGCTGTTGATTGATCGAGGCGGACCGCGTCCGGCGGCCGCAGCCGATCAGGTCCGCAAAACGAGATCGGCTGCCCGGTCGCCGGAGCGGACCGATCCCTCGATGGTCGCAGGCAGGCCCGTATCGGTCCAGTCGCCGGCGAGAAACAGATTGCGCCACTGCGTGGTCGCGCCCGGACGCAACGCATTCTGCTCCGGGGATGCCTCGAACGTCGCGCGGCGCTCGCGCACGATCTGCCACGGCGGCAGCGGCGCATCGATCCCCGCCACCCGGCAGATATCGTTCCAGATTTCCTGCGCGAGTTGCTCGCGGGGGCGATCGACCAGATGATCGCCGCCGCTGATGGTGATCGACATCCGGTCCTTGAACACGAACAGCCATTCGATCAGGCCATTCACCACGCCCGTCATCTGCGACAGGCCCGGCGGCGGCGCGAAGCGGAAATGCGCGTTGACGATGGCGCAGAACCGCGTCGGCGCGCTCACGCCCGGCAGCAGCGCGGTGGCCGACCGTGGCGGCACCGCCATCACCACCGCATCCTCCGGCCCGAGTTCAACGCTCTGGTCGCCGAGAGAGAATGCCGTCACACGGTCGCCGTCGAACGAAAGGCTGCGCGCCTCATGGCCGATATCGACGCTGCCGCCCCGCTCGCGGATGAACCTGAGCGCCGGATCGATCAGCACCGAGCTGAGGCCGTCGCCGGCGATCAGCGGACGGCACGCCTGTCCGCCGGCCAGAAGCGTTTCGCGCACGATCGCGCCAGCAAGGCCGGCCGAGCCCTTCGGCGGATCGATATTCAGCGCCGCCAGCAGCAGCGGGCCGACCAGGCGGTCATAGAGCGGACCTTCGCACTTGATGGTGTCGCCGATCAGGGCCTGCGTGCTGGCCCAGGCCAGCGGCGCGAGGCCGAAATAGTCCGCGGGACTGGTATCCGGCACGCGCCGGTCGGCATCGAACACCCAGAACGGCACGCGGCTGTCGTTGATGCGCAGCGTCCAGCGCTTGTCGGCGGCGAGATCGATGAAGGCGAACCGCGCGTCCGGCGGCCCCTTCAATCCCCCCACCGATCCGATCCGGCGCGCGTAATCCAGCACGTGCCGGTTGCCCGACAGGATGAGATGGTTGCCGTTGTCGATGGTGAGGTCGGTCGCACCGTCGTAATACGAGCGGCACCGGCCGCCGACCTGCTGGGTTGCCTCATGCACCCGCACGACGAAGCCGGCATCGGCCAATCGCACGCCGGCCGACAGGCCGGAGATGCCGGCCCCGAGAATGTGAACCGTCCGCGACATCAGATCACCGCATAACGCGCCAGGATCATCAGCTTCGCCGCGGTGCTGAGCCGCACCGGCGCGCGCGGTGGCGCAAATCCGCGCTCCACCAGCCGATCGAGAATGGCATGATAATATTTCGACATGATCCGCGGCGCCCGCACCACGCGGCGCGGGTGACGCCGCATGATCGCGTCGGACTCGATGAAATGCGCGCGCGCCTGCGCCAGGAGCGGCGCGCACGCCTTCGGCAGGTTGGGATCGCGCGCCACGGCCTGCGGATCGTCGCCGGCGATGCCGGCGGCGTCCAGCGCCTCGCGCGGCAGGTAGAGCCGCCCGATGCCGGCGTCCTCGTCGATATCGCGCAGGATATTGGTGAGTTGCAGCGCGCGGCCGAGATGATGCGCCAACAGCTTGCCATCCTGTTCCGGCAGGCCGAAGACGCGCACCGACAGGCGGCCCACCGCGCTCGCGACACGATCGCAATAGAGATCGAGCGTTGCCGCATCGGGCGCGCGGATATCGCCCTGCACATCCATTTCCATGCCGTCGATCACGGCGAGGAAATCGTCGCGTTGCAGGCCGAAGGCACGCACCGAGGGCAGATAGGATGCAAGACGCTGCGGCGGATTCCCCTCGCACAGGGCGTCGATATCGCGCCGCCATTGCGCCAGCGCGGCGCGGCGCTGCGGACGCGGATCATCGGAGTCCGCGATGTCGTCGACCTCGCGGCAGAACGTGTAGATCTGGAACATCGCCTCGCGCTGCGCGCGCGGCAAAATCCGCATCGCCGCGTAGAACGAACTGCCGGACGCCGATGCGCCGGAGCTTGCGTCGGCCGCCGCCTCCATGCTCATGCGCCGGCCGCCCGCTTCGAAGCCACGCCGCGCCCCAGCATCCGGCGCGTCAGTTCGCCGGCGATGCCGAGCATGCCATGGCCGAAGAATTCATGCGCCTTGAGATGAACGCGCTCGCTGAGCGGATCGCGCACCTTCAGAAGCTGTACGATCTTGTCGGCATAAGCCTGGATCACCGCGACGTCGATGCCGAGCCGGATATCCTTCACGCCGGCGCTCAGCGAGCGGCCGTCGTCCAGCAGCCCTTCGGTCCGCCGGGCGAGATCGTGCAGGCACGCCAGCAATGCCGGCGGCGAGGAGTCCCGTCCCAGCATCTCAACCGACGCGCCGGCGGCGGCGAGCGCATTGCGCGGCAAATAGACGCGATTGAGATTGCGGTAATCCTTGCCGCAATCCTGCAGATGATTGTTGACCTGGAGGCCCGCGCACAAGGCGTCGGACGCCGGCCAGGTCGCCGTGCTCTCCCCGTGGACATCGAGCATGAACCGGCCGACCGGCATCGCCGAATAGCGGCAATAGTGGATGACCTCGTCCCAGTCCTCGTAGCGCAGCTTGGTGACGTCCATCCGGAACGCGATCAGCACGTCGAGGGCATGGCGCGGCGACATGCCACGCTCCGCCAGCGCCGCGCGCAGCTTCACCGCTTCGGGCTGGCTGTCACCCTGCCCCAGCAACTCGGCTTCAAGAAGATCGAGATGCGTGAGTTTATCCTGTTCGCTCAAGGACGCATGATCGGCAATGTCGTCGGCGGTGCGAACGAAATTGTAGAACGCGAGAATCAGCCCCCGGTGGCGCGGATGGATGATCCACGACGCAACCGGAAAATTCTCGTCACGATCGGTCTTGCCCGACCGCAATTCACCCGCGGAGGCCATCACTTGCTGCTGCTGTCTCGACATCACAGATTTAGCGCCGCCGGGGAACCCCAGCGGCGCGCCAAACTTCCATATATCGGTAATTCGCCTGCAAAACCAATGCAACCTGCCGGACCGGGTAACACAGGTTGAGTGCGGTTGCATGGCTCAACCGGACAACCCGGCCTCCGGGGATTCGGATTGCTGCCCGATCCGGGCCGAAGCGCCGGCCCGACAGGCATTCCGGGCTGCTATTGGCCGTGATCCGCCAGAACCCGCGCGCAGGCTTTCGACAGCCTGGCCCGATGCTGCTGCAAGCAGCCCAGAATAACGAAATCGCCCTGGTCCATCAGCTTGCGGCAGTGGCGGGTCACATCGCGCGCGCAGGCTTTTTGTTCCGCATCGGTTCCTGATCGATTCTGCATAGGTTGAGCGGCCGCCGCCGCCGAACCGGCCATCAAGAAAGCGAAGACAACAGCAAGTTTTGGCATTGTAGTCCTTCGTTATGACAATGGGGATCTGCGATCCCGAACGATTCGACCGATCCGAGGCTACGACATTCACGCGCGGCGCGGCCACGGCAATTCAAGAAACGGCAATTCGAGAACCGACTTGCCGCACTACCGACCTGCCACGCAAAGACCCTGCCACGCAAAGACCCTGCCGCGCGAAAGCCCTCACCCGCACGGCAACCCATCGCTTCCGCGATCAGCTTTCCGTGCACCCGTTCCGGCGTCGGCGTCGAAGACCGACAAACGTGCTTGGTGGCACCAAACGCATGCAAATGCGGTCAAATTTGCGGCAGGCCGCGACCGATCTTCGATGCGAATCGCGAAACGAGGTGCCGCGAAATTCTTAATCGCCTGATGCGAAAGCGTTATTCCGGGTTAACATGGGACGGAATCGCGGACCGGCATGCCGTCACGATCCACATCCGATCCGGATGTCCGGATTCGCTCCGGCGTTGAATGGGCTACGATATTTGAACCTGTCCGCCAGGATGGGCTACAAAAGACCGGGCGCGTTCATACCTACCTCTCCGCTTGGCAATTCATTTGGGAAGCACGACATGAAGTCGCTTGGTTTTGGCATTACTTCGCAGGCATTCAGGACGGCCGGTTTAGGCGCAGTGCTGCTCCTGTGGGCGGCGGGGCAAGCGCAGGCCGGCCCATTCAGCAGTTTCAGCGGGAAATGGTCGGGGACGGGCACGGTTTCCCTGTCGGACGGCTCGAAGGAACGAATCCGCTGCAGGGCCCACTACAAGGTCGACGGCTCCGGCACCGGCCTGACCCAGACGCTGCGTTGCGCGAGCGACAGCTACCGCTTCGACCTCAGCAGCGACGTCACCAGCTCGCAATCGGGCAACGTCACCGGGCGCTGGAGCGAGGCCAGCCGCAACATCTTCGGCGAGCTTCGCGGCCGCGCGAGCGACGGGCGGATCGAGGTCTTCGTGGAGGCAGCCGGCTTCGCCGCCAACCTCATCGTGACCACGCGCGGGAACCGCCAGTCGGTCTCGATCGATTCGAAGGGCGAGATCCGCGGCGTGTCGATCACGCTCGTAAAGGGCTGATTTCCCGACCCCATCGAAATCGCGGGCTCCACCCGGCCGGACGTTCTCGGTCTCAAGGCCGTCAATCGTCCGGCCGGCGGTCCGATTCGGCCGGCGTTGCATCCACCGCGATCGCGCGGCCGGAACGGGACGCCGGCAATCCGGGTGCGGCGGCAATCGCCGGTGCCCATGGCCGATCGACGCCGTCCGGCCGGATCGCCTCGATCGCGAACCCCTCGCCTTTCCGGCGCACCGTCAGCGCTCCCTGTCGCCGCAGCCGCTCATGATCGAGCACCAGCGCATCGCAATCGAGCGGCGCCTGATGGGTCGTCACCACGATTGCGGCGCGGACGCAGTCGTCGGCCAGGGCGGCCACGTCGATGGCAAGCGCGACCAGCCGGCCATCGGCCATCGCCGTCACGCAGCCTTCGGGATCGCATGAGACGCCCGTCGCCAGGCTCGCATCGCCGGTGCCGCGGCTGTCGGCATCGGCGGCCAGCCATTCGCGCACCAGAAAGGCATCGCGGCCGCTTCGCATCAGATGAAGCCGGCCATCCCGGCCGCGCACCGCCACCGTGTGGCCGTCGCCGGCGACAAGCAGGTCGGGCGGCGGTATCGAAACAGCCCACAGCGTTGCCACGACCATCGCGCCGGCGCCGCTCCAGCGCAGCGGTGTGCGCAACAGGCCAAGCAGGACGATGCCCGTGGTGGCGAGCAGCAGCGGCCCGGTGCCGAAGGCCGCCATGCGCCCGATGGCGCCGGGCAGGTCGGCGATCCAGACCGACACCACGACCATCCAGTCGACGCCGATCCCCATCGCCTCCCAGAACATGCGATCAAGCCCGAACGGCATCGCCGCCAGCCCCATCAGCCCGGCCGGCATCACGATTCCCGAAACCACCGGCATCGCGGCGAGATTCGCCAGCACGCCATACGGCGTCACGCGATGGAAATGGAACGCGGCATAAGGCGTGGTGGCAAGGCCGGCAACCAGCGAGGCGAACGCCAGCGTCATGATTTCACGGCCACCCCACAGCGCCGCCCGCGCGGCCCGCGAATTTTCGGGGGCCGCGAAGAATTGCGGCATGCCGATCTGCACCAGCGCGACAAGGCCCAATGTCGCGGCAAACGACATCTGGAAGCTCGGATGCACCAGCGCTTCCGGCGCCACCGCCAGCACGATCATGGCCGCGATCGCGAGCGTCCGGAAAGTCACCGCGCGGCGGTCCACCATCACCGCGATCAGCACCACCGCCGTCATGAAATAGGAGCGCTGGGTGGCGACCTCCGCCCCCGACAACAGAAGATAGAACGTCGCCGCGGCCAGCGCCGCCGCCGCCGACCACTTCTTGATCGGGAATGTCACGGTCAGCCCGGGGACCAGCGCCAGCAGCGCCCGCACCGCGAAGAACACCACCCCCGCCACCACCGCCATGTGATAGCCGGAGATCGACAGCACGTGCCCGAGGCCGGAGATGAACATCGCATCGTTCACCGGCCGGCTGATGGCATCGCGCCGCCCGGTGAGCAGCGCGGTCGCGATCGCGCGGTTGTCGCCGTCGAGCGCGGTGCGGATACGGGCATCGATGCCGTCGCGCATGGCCTGCATGGCGGCGGCATAATGCAACCGCCAGCCGCCGCCGGGCGGGGCGGCCTGCGTCCTGATCTTGCCCATCACGAAGCCTGAGGCGCCGATGCCCTGGAAATAGAGGTCGCGTCCGAAGTCGTAGGCGCCCGGCCGCAGCGGCGCCAGCGGCGGCAGCAGCCGCGCCTTCAGTTCGACGAAGCTGCCGACGGCGGGCGCGGTGCCCTTGCGCACCGACAGCCGCACGCGCTCCAGCTTCGGAATCGCGCGCCGTCCCGATATCGCGCTCACCCGCAGCACGAAACGGTCGGTCCGCTCGCGCACCTCGCGGGCTTCGACGAAGCCCTTCACCGACGAGGCATAGACCGGATGCGCCAGCACGACATGGGCGACACGCGCGGTCCTGACGGTGGCCACCGCAAAGCCGGCCGCGGCCGCGGCCACCATCAGCATCGCGGCAAAAGCGGCGCGGCGACGAAGCAGGAAAGCGGCCGCGCAGGTCAAGCCGGCGGCGGCGAGCGCAGCCCAGAGCATCGGCTCGCGGTCGGCGGAGAAATAGACGGCGATGCCGGCCCCGAACGCCACCGGCACCCACGGCAGCAACCGCCCGTCACCCGCTTCCGCCCGCAGCCAGTTGCGCAGCATGGCCATGACCGGCGCGGCAAGCTCGGCAGCCTCGATGCGCGAGCCGGATACGGCGCCCCGCCACGCCGGCCAGGTGCCGGCTTTCGCCCTGCCCTCGTCTTGCTCCGCCACCGCGCGCCCCTGCAACCGCAAGGCGCAGCATGGGACAAAGCCGCGGCCCCGGCAACCGCAGCGGGACTACTTCTTGCCGGTCACTTCCTTGGCAAAGGTATCGCGCAGACCGATCGTGCGGTTGAACACCAGCCGCTCCGGCGTGGAATCCGGATCGCGGACGAAATAACCCTGCCGCTCGAACTGCATCGGCGCGGCATCGCTGCCAGCGGCGATGGCCGGTTCGATCCGCGCGTCGCGCAGGACTTCAAGCGAGTTGGGATTGAGATCGGCCGCGAAATTCGCGGCCGTCGGCGACGGATTGCTGAAGAGCTGCTCGTAGAGCCGGATTTCAGCTGGCTGCGCCGTCTCCGCCGACAGCCAGTGCATGGTCGCCTTCACCTTGCGGCCGTCCGGCGCGTGGCCGCCCCTGGTCGCGGGATCGTAGGTGCAGCGCAGTTCGACCACGTCACCGCTGGCGTTCTTCACCACCTCGCGGCAGGTGATGAAATAGGCGTAGCGCAGCCGCACCTCCTTGCCGGGCGACAGGCGGAAGAACTTCTTCGGCGGATCCTCCATGAAGTCGTCGCGCTCGATATAGATCTCGCGCCCGAAACGGATCGGCCGCGTGCCCGCCGAGGGGTCGTCGGGGTGGTTGATCGCCTCCAGTTCCTCGCTCTCGCCTTCGGGATAGTTCTCGATCACCACCTTGAGCGGACGCAGCACCGCCAGGCGGCGCGGCGTGGTGCGGTTCAGCACCTCGCGGATGCAGAACTCCAGCATGCCGAGATCGACCACGCTGTTGGACTTCGCAACCCCGATGCGCCTGATGAATTCGCGCAGCGCCTCCGCCGGCACGCCGCGCCGGCGCACACCCGCGATGGTCGGCATCCGCGGATCGTCCCAGCCGCTGACGTGCCCGCCGCGCACCAGTTCGGTGAGCACCCGCTTCGACAGCAGCGTATAGGTGAGATTGAGCCGGGCGAACTCGTACTGGCGCGGATGCGACGGCACCGGCAGCCTGTCGAGCAGCCAGTCGTAGAGCGGCCGGTGGTCCTCGAACTCCAGCGTGCAGATCGAATGGGTGATGCCCTCGATCGCATCCGACTGGCCGTGCGCATAGTCGTAGCTCGGATAGATCGACCACGCCTTGCCGGTGCGCGGATGCTCGGCATGGATGATGCGGTACAGCACCGGATCGCGCAGGTTGATGTTGCCCGACGCCATGTCGATCCTGGCGCGCAGCACGCGGGCGCCGTTCGGAAACTCGCCCGCCTTCATGCGGCGGAACAGGTCGAGGTTCTCCTCGACGCCGCGATCGCGGAACGGACTGTTCTTGCCGGGCTCGGTCAGGGTGCCGCGCGACAGGCGGATGTCGTCCTGCGACTGGTCGTCGACATAAGCGAGCCCGGCGCGGATCAGGTCTTCCGCCCAGGCGAAAAGCTGGTCGAAATAATCCGACGCATAGAACAGGTTCTCGCCCCAGTCGAAGCCGAGCCAGCGGACGTCGCGCTGGATCGCGTCGATATATTCCTGCTCCTCCCTGGCCGGATTGGTGTCGTCGAACCGCAGGTGGCACTTGCCGCCGAATTCCTGCGCGATGCCGAAGTTGAGCGCGATCGACTTGGCGTGGCCGATATGCAGGTACCCGTTCGGTTCCGGCGGAAAGCGGGTCACGACCCCGGCGTGCTTGTTCGCTTCAAGATCGGCCTGCACGATGTCGCGAATAAAGTCGCGTCCTGCGTCCGCCTGCTCCAGTTCTGCCGTCATCCCGATGTCCTGCTGCCGATCCGGCCTTGTCTCCGTCAGAACCCCCTGCATTCGATACAGCGGGCACCCGGCGTTTCGGATCGCGCCCTATCTGCCAAATTCGCGCTGCGTCGCCAAGCCCGGCCTGCCAAGCCCGGCCTACCACGTCCGGCCTGCCAAGTCCGGCCTGCCAAGTCGGCCCCGCCAGGCCCGCAACGCCGACGTCGCCGGCAGCCGTTTTCGCCCGGCAGCCCCGGTTTCCCCTGCGCCCGAAAACGCGATATAGAGCCTTCGCGCCGCCCTGCCCCTTCTCCTGCCTGTTCCTGCCCCGACATCATGACCAAACCCGTCGTTACGCGCTTTGCGCCCTCGCCGACCGGCTTCCTGCACATCGGAGGCGCCCGCACGGCGCTGTTCAACTGGCTCTATGCCCGCGGCCATGGCGGCAGGATGCTGCTGCGAATCGAGGACACCGACCGCGAGCGCTCCACCAGGGCGGCGATCGACGCCATCCTGGATGGCCTCGGATGGCTCGGGCTCGATTGGGACGGCGATGTCGTCTACCAGCACGGCCGCGCCGCGCGCCACCGCGAGGTGGTCGAGCAGATGCTGGCCGAAGGCAAGGCGTATCGCTGCTACGCCACGCCGGACGAACTGGCGGCGATGCGCGAGGAGGCGCGCGCCGAGGGCCGCACCCGCCTCTATAACGGCATGTGGCGCGACCGCGATCCCGCCGACGCGCCGGCCGGCGTCGCCCCGGTGATCCGCCTCAAGGCCCCGCTGACCGGCGAGACCGTGATCGAGGACCAGGTGCAGGGCCGCGTGGTCTGGCAGAACGAAAACCTCGACGACCTGGTGCTGCTGCGCTCGGACGGCAATCCGACCTACATGCTGGCGGTCGTCGTCGACGACCACGACATGGGCGTGACCCACATCATCCGCGGCGACGATCACCTGACCAATGCCGCGCGGCAGAAGCAGATCTACGATGCGCTCGGCTGGGAGTTGCCCAGCATGTCGCACATTCCGCTGATCCACGGCCCCGACGGCTCGAAGCTGTCGAAACGGCACGGCGCGCTCGGCGTCGATGCCTATCGGGCGATGGGCTATCTTCCGGCCGCGCTGCGCAACTACCTGGTGCGGCTCGGCTGGAGCCACGGCGATCAGGAAATCTTCTCCACCCAGGAGATGATCGATGCGTTCGACCTTCCCGCGATCGGACGTGCCGCCGCGCGTTTCGATTTTGCCAAGCTGGAAAATCTGAACGGCCACTATATCCGGCAGAGCGACGATCAAGCCCTCGTGACCCTGTTCGCGGATGTGTTGAAATACCTGCCGGAGAAGGCCGACATCGCCGCCAAGCTCGACGACGCAACCCGCAAGCAACTGCTGCGTGCAATGCCGGGCCTGAAGGAGCGCGCCAAGACGCTGGTCGACCTGGTCGACGGTGCCGGGTTCATCTTCGCCGATCGTCCGCTTTCGATCGATCCCAAGGGCGCGGCCCTGCTGACGCCGGAGGCACGGCGGCTGATCGGCCGGCTGCGCGAGGCGCTGGCCGGGGTCGCCGACTGGAGCGCCACGACCACCGAGGCCGCGATGCGAGCCTTTGCCGAACAGAACGGCCTGAAACTCGGGTCGGTCGCCCAACCGCTGCGGGTGGCCCTGACCGGCAGGACCACCTCCCCGGGCATCTTCGACGTGCTGGCCGTGCTCGGCCGCGACGAATGCCTCGCGCGATTGCAGGATCAGGCAACGGGCTGATTTATCCGGCAGTTTTCTTCAAGTTCGCCGGGGGGTTCTCCGGGGCCGGCCAAACCCACCTTGCGGTGTATTCTGCAATACGATACGCCTTTTCTGGCGCTTTCCATAACGTCCGGCCGGGCATGTGATTGTCTCGATCACCCGATGCCCTATCCGGGTATTTGTAACGACCTCATCGGGGATTTGACGATGGACGCAAAAACCAACTCCAAATCGGCCACTCTCACTGTCGGCGGCGAATCCTACGATTTCCCGATCAAGAGTGGGACCATTGGGCCCGATGTGGTCGACATCAGCAAGCTCTACGCCAAGGCCGGGATGTTCACCTACGACCCGGGCTTCACCTCGACCGGGAGCTGCGAATCCAAGATCACCTACATCGACGGCGATGAAGGCGTGCTGCTGTATCGCGGCTATCCGATCGAGCAACTTGCCGAGAAGGGCGACTTCCTCGAGACCTGCTATCTGCTGCTCTACGGCGAGTTGCCGACCAAGGCGCAGAAGGCCGACTTCGACCAGCGCGTGACTCGCCACACCATGGTGCACGAGCAGATGGCGCGCTTCTTCCAGGGCTTCCGCCGCGACGCCCATCCGATGGCGGTGATGGTGGCGTCGGTCGGCGCGCTCGCGGCGTTCTATCACGACTCCACCGACATCAACGATCCGCAGCAGCGCATGGTCGCCTCGATGCGGATGGTCGCGAAGGTGCCCACGCTGGCGGCGATGGCCTACAAGTATTCGATCGGCCAGCCGTTCGTGTATCCGCAGAACGACCTCGACTATGCGTCGAACTTCCTGCGCATGTGCTTTGCCGTTCCTTGCGAGGAGTACAAGATCAACCCGGTGCTGGCCGATGCGCTGGACAAGATTTTCATCCTGCACGCCGACCACGAGCAGAACGCCTCCACCTCCACGGTGCGCATTGCCGGCTCCTCCGGCGCCAATCCGTTCGCCTGCATCGCGGCCGGCATCGCCTGCCTGTGGGGCCCGGCCCATGGCGGCGCCAACGAGGCGGCGCTGCAGATGCTTGCCGACATCGGATCGGTCGACAACATTCCGGACTTCATCGCCAAGGTGAAGGACAAGAACTCGTCGGTGCGACTGATGGGCTTCGGTCACCGCGTCTACAAGAACTACGATCCGCGCGCCAAGATCATGCAGAAGATGTGCCATGCCGTGCTCAAGGAGACCGGCCATGGCAACGATCCGCTGCTGCCGATCGCGATGGAGCTGGAGAAGATCGCACTCAACGATCCGTATTTCATCGAACGCAAGCTGTATCCGAACGTCGACTTCTATTCGGGCATCACGCTGAAGGCGATGGGCTTCCCGACCTCGATGTTCACGGTGCTGTTCGCGGTCGCCCGCACCGTCGGCTGGATCAGCCAGTGGAGCGAGATGATCGAGGATCCGCAGCAGAAGATCGGGCGTCCGCGCCAGCTCTACACTGGCTCAGCCCCCCGCGACTACGTCGATCTCGGCAAGCGCAAGTAACCGCACGGCTAACCGCACGTCCGGGCTTGCCGCCCGTTCGGATTCCGGGCCTGATCCAATGCTGGGTCAGGCCCTTTTTCCTGGCCGGAACGGGAGCCGCACCCACATGTCCGCCATGGTGAAGATCGACACCCTGTTCCGCAACCTGCGTCTTCCGGACGGCACGCCCTCGGCCATCGGTGTTGCCGACGGGCGGATCGCCGCGATCGGACCCGGCGCTGGCACTGATGCATCGGCCCACGCGATCGATCTCGACGGAGCCCTGGTGCTGCCTGGCTTCGTCGAAGGCCATGTCCATCTCGACACCAGCTTCCACGGCGATACGTGGCGGCCTTATGTGCCCTACGCAGCGGGCTTCAACGTCCGCGAGCGCGTCGCCATCCAGCATCGCAACATGGCCGCCGCCGCGCCGATGGCGCAGCGCGCCCGCAACCAGCTCGCGCTTTGCATCGCCAACGGTGCGACCGCAATGCGCAGCCATGTCATGGTCGATGCCGGCGTCGGCCTGACTTCGCTGCAAACCGTCGCGGCCGTGCGCGAGTCCTGTCGCGACCTGATCGATGTCCAGCTCGTCGCTTTTCCCCAAAGCGGCATTCTCACCTGTCCGGGCACCGCGGAGTTGCTGGATGCGGCCTTCGCGCACGGCGCGAACGTGATCGGCGGCCTCGATCCGGCGTCGGTCGATCGCGATGTCAGGGCGCATCTCGATGTCGTCTTCGGCATCGCCGGGAAGCGCGGCGTGCCGGTGGACATCCATCTGCACGAACCGGACACGATGGGCCTGTTCTCGATCGAGGAGATCGCGGCCCGGACCCGCGCGCTCGGGATGCAGGGCCAGGTCGTCATCAGCCACGCCTATGCGCTGGGCGACGTGCCGTGCGATGTCGCCCGTCGCACCGCCGACCTGCTCGCCGAGGCGGGCGTCGCCATCATGACCACCGCGCCGGGCGCCCGCGCGTTTCCGCCGGTGTCGATGCTTCGCGATGCCGGCGTTACGGTGTTCGGCGGCAACGACAACATCCGCGACAGCTGGTCGCCTTATGGCGACGGCGACCTGCTCCGGCGCGCCATGCTGATCGGCTATCGCAGCGACCTGCGTACCGACGCCGATCTCGCGTTCGCCTTCGACATGGTCACCAGCGCCGGAGCGAAGGCGCTCGGCATCGAGCCCTATGGCCTGACGGTCGGCGCACCGGCGGACTTCGTCGTCTTGCAGGCGGCGCATGTGGCCGAAGCCGTGGTCGCTGTGCCGAAGCCGCGCAGCGTCTACAAAAGCGGCCGATGCATCGCACGCGACGGTGCGCTGCTGCACTGAAGCAAACGCATCACGGCCGCAGCATTGCCAGCACCACGTCGGCGGCCCGGGCGCTCGGCGACCGTGCGCCGGTCGCCATGATCGCATCGATCCGCGCGAAAGCCTCGGCCTGACGGCGGCGCATCGGCGTGTCGGCAAGAACGTCGCGCAGCGCGGGCACGAGCTTGTCCGGCACGCAGTCCTCCTGGAGGAATTCCGGCACCACGTTCTCGCCCACCACGAGGTTGGCGAGGATCACCGAACTGGCGTGGATCGCGCGGCGGACGATCCAGGCTTCGACGGCGCCCCCCTTGTAGGCGGCGACCATCGGCACCTGCGCCAGCGCCAGCTCCAGCGTGACGGTGCCGGACTTGGCGAATGCGGCGCGCGCGATGCGGAACGCGGCACGCTTGGCATCCTCGCCGATCACGATGCGCGGCTGTATCGGCCAGTCCCTCACACCTGCCTCGATCAGGTCGTGCAGGTGGGGCATGGTCGGCAACACCAGTTCGAACGCGACGCCTTGCGTCTTCAACTGCCCAAGCGTTTCGCCGAACACCGCCATGTGGTGGCGAATTTCGCCGCGGCGGCTGCCGGGCAGCGCCAGCAGCACCGGCGGCGTCGCATCGCGCCGCTGCTGCTCCTCCGCATCGGGACGCAGGCTCGCGACCCGCTCGATCAACGGATGGCCGACGAAGGTGCATGGCGGCCCGCCAAGGTCGCGATGCGCCGCCGGCTCGAACGGCAGGATCGCCAGCACATGGTCGACATAGGCGCGCATCTTCCGCGCGCGGCCCGGCCGCCACGCCCACACCGTGGGCGAGACATAATCGACAATCGGAATGCCCGGCGCGCGCGCCCGCACGCGCTTCGCGACGCGATGGGTGAAATCCGGGCTGTCGATGATGACGAGCATGTCCGGCGCCGCCGCGATCACCGCGTCGGCGGTCTCGCGAATCCGGCGCAGAATCGAGCGCAACTGCTTCACCACCGCAGCAAAGCCGATGATCGACAGTTCCTCGATCGGAAACAGCGAGCGCAGCCCCTCGGCTTCCATCGCGCGGCCGCCGACGCCATGAAAGGTGACGCGGCCACCGAAACGCTGACGCAATTCGCGCATCAAGGCGGCGCCGAGCCGGTCGCCGGATTCCTCCGTCGCGATCAGCGAGATCGTGCGCATCGGTGCGGCCAGGTCACCGCTCACGGCGGCGACCCGACGATGAAGAGGCCAGCGCGATCCGCCGCCGCGATCATCTCCTGAAGATCAGCCGCGATGGTCTGCCCCGCAACCGTCGCCATGCCGGCAAGCCCGGCTTTTGCCACGCCTTCGACCGTGCGCAGGCCGGTGGCCGGCAGGTCGAAGCGCAGATCCTGCGTCTCCTTGGGCGCCTTCACCAGCACGCCACGCCCGACCCGCGCGCGAATCCGTTCCTCGGTGCGCAACCGCGCGACGCGCGCGAGCAGCGCATCGGTGCCCTCGATATCCTCGACCGCCACCACATGGCCGTCGATCACGACCGCCGCCTGCCCGATGTCGAACGGGCTGAGCGCGGCGAGCAGCCGCCGCCCTTTCACGATATCGGCCTCGGCGTCGGCATCGGGAGCGATCCGCGCCAGCTTGCCTTCCGGCATCAAGAGGTCGGGCGCGAGATCGCGGATGCCGACCATCTGAAAACCCTCGCGCTCGAACAGCCGTCCCATCCCCGACAGCAGGTGATCGTCGCCGCCGCGAAACGCCGACAATATCCGCGGCAGCACGCGCAAGGCACCAAGGTCCATGCGGATTTCAGAGAGCGTCGGCCGCACCAGGGTGCCGATGAACGCCAGTTGACGGCAGCCTTCGTCATGCAGCAGCCGGCACAGCCGGCCGAACTGGCCGATCGATATCCAGTGATGGCGGAAGCGCGCCGCGCTGTCCGGATCGCACACGCCCTTCAGCGCGAACACCACCGGCACGATGCCGCGCGCGATGAGGCTGTCGGCGACCGCGAACGGCAGCACGCCGCCGCCCGCGACGAGGCCGACCGGCGACGAAATCTGCAGGCTCTTTTCCATCGCAGCCGTTCTCCGCGTCGCCGTCACACGGCGTCGCCGTGCACTCCCGGCAGGCACAGCGCACGATGACTGCCCTCCGCGATGAAAGCGAGGATTTCCGCGATCGCCGGATCATCCGCCGCCATCGGCTGCACCGCCGCGAGCCGCTCCGCGAATACGCCGGGGCCGTGAAACAGCTTCTGATAGAACGCGCGCACGGCCGCAAGGCGATCGCGGGTGAACTTGCGCCGCCGCATGCCGATGATGTTCAAGCCTTCGAGCCGGGCATACTGGCCATTGACGAGGCCATAGGGAATGATGTCGCCGCGCACGCCGCAAACGCCACCGATCATCACCTGCGAGCCGATACGGGTGAACTGATGCACGGCCGAGAGGCCGCCGATGAAAACGAAATCGCCGATCACGCAATGGCCGCCGAGCGTCGCGGA
>JAGRLZ010000011.1 GCA_020441545.1 Xanthobacteraceae bacterium
CATTCGCTACCCGCTTGGGTGCTTGCCCAACAAGCGAATGTCAAATCCCGAACTCCACTGGAATCCTGTAATTGCTGGTGGTCCTTTGATTCCATCATTTGCGAGGATGCCCGCGGCAACGGGATGCAAATGTTGGAATCGGACCACCAGATGATGGCCGGCGGGTGAGGATACCGCTTTTGCACTCTGTGCCCGACTGTGGTTCAAAGGTCGCACATCGCGTGGGGGATGGGTGTAAACCCCTTGTTTCGGTTAACGAAGAACCGGCGCTGGACCCGATTCCCGGGCGAACCGGCCAGCCCCGGCACGGGACGATTCGCAAGCGGGGCGATATTTCAGGCGATCATTCGCAATCGATCAATGGAAGAAGACGACATGGTGGGCTCGATCAAATCCGGAACACCACAATCGGGGGCGACGCGCCGTGCGGCCGTCGGCCTGATTCTCGGCGCGCCGTTGCTCGGGGCCTGTGCCGGGGTGAACAACCCGTTCGGATCGGGCGGCGAGCCCCAGGGGGCTGCCGGCCCGCAGCAGCAGCCGCTGTCGGTGGGAACCGGCCAGGTCAAGGTCGGGCTGATCCTGCCGCTTTCGGGGGCCGGGAATGCCGGCGTGGTGGCGCAGTCGATGCGCAATGGCGCCGAGATGGCGCTGTCCGAATTTCAGAACCCCAATCTGCAATTGCTCATCAAGGACGATGGCGGCACGGCGCAGGGTGCGCAGCAGGCCGTCCAGCAGGCGCTCGATGAAGGCGCGGAAGTCATTCTCGGCCCGCTGTTCTCCAGCGCGGTTCCGGCGGCGGCCCAGCTGACGCGCGCGCGCGGCATTCCGATGATCGCCTTCTCGACCGATTCCAGCGTGGCGGGGCGCGGGGTCTACCTGCTCAGCTTCCTGCCGGAATCCGATGTGACCCGGATCGTCGATTATGCCCGCGGTATCGGCAAGCGGTCGTTCGCCGCCATGGTGCCGCAGAATGCCTACGGCAATGTGGTCGAGGCTGCCTTCAAGCAGGAGGTCGCCCGCAAGGGCGGCCGCCTCGTGGTGTTCGAACGCTACGGCACCGACCGCGCGATGGCGGTCCGCAACGTCGCGCAGGCGCTCGGCAGCGTCGATGCGCTGTTCCTCGCCGATGATGGCGACGCGGTGGTCGCCGTGGCCAATGCCCTGACGGCGGCGGGCGCCAATCTGAGACGGGTTCAGCTGCTCGGCACCGGGCTGTGGGACAGTCCGCGCGTATTCGCCAGCGCGACCATGCATGGCGGGCTCTATGCCGCGCCCGACCCGTCGGGTTTCCGTGCCTTTTCAGGACGTTACAGCGCGAAATACGGCCAGCAGCCGGTCCGCACCGCGACATTGGCCTATGACGCGGTGGCCCTGGTGGCGGCGCTGGCGCGGACGCAAGGCGGGCAGCGCTTCTCGGCCGACGTGCTCACCAATCCGTCCGGCTTTGCCGGAATCGACGGCCTGTTCCGGTTCCGCCCCGACGGCACCAACCAGCGCGGGCTTGCGGTGATGCGGGTCGCGGCGGGCGGCGGCCAGCCGGTGGCCGGATCGCCCAAGAGTTTCGGCGCCTGATATTTACGCCGCGAGGTCCGCGACCACGGCGTCGAGCACCGGAAAGCCGGAGCGGGTCACCCGCAGGCGGCCGTCCGGATCGATCGCGATCGCGCCTTCCTCGCGCAGCATGGTGATGCGGCCGGGGTCGAGTTCGCGGCCCGCCAGCGCCGCGTAGCGGCGCGGATCGATGCCTTCGGTCAGGCGCAGGCCCATCAGCAGGAACTCGTCGGCGCGTTCCTCGCAGTTGAGCGGCTCGTCGGAAACGATGCCGTGGCCGCTGGCCTCCACCCGCATCAGCCAGGCTTCCGGCCGCCGCTCGGTGGCGAGCGCATGGCGAACGCCGTCGATGTCGAGGCGGCCATGGGCGCCGGGGCCGATGCCGGCGTAAGCCTGGCCGCGCCAGTAGACCAGGTTGTGCCGACACTCCGCGCCGGGCCGCGCGTGATTGGAAATCTCGTAGGCCGGCAGGCCGAGTTGCGCGCAGGTTTCCTGCGTCACGTCATAGAGCGCGCGCGCGGTCGCCTCGTCCGGCGTCCTGAGCTTGCCCGCGGCATGGAGCCCGTAAAACGGCGTGCCTTCCTCGATGGTGAGCTGATAGAGCGACAGGTGCTCGGCGGCTTCCGCGATCGCGTGCTTCAATTCGTCGGCCCACATCCGCGGCGTCTGGTCGGGGCGCGCATAGATCAGGTCGAACGAGTAGCGCTCGAAGGCGGCGCGGGCGATCGCGACCGCCTCGAGCGCCTCGCGCGCAGTGTGCAACCGGCCCAAGGCTTTCAGCGACGCATCGTCGAGCGCCTGCACGCCGAGCGAGACGCGATTGACGCCGGCCGCGCGATAGCCCTTGAAGCGCGTCGCCTCCACGCTGGTCGGGTTGGCCTCCAGCGTCACCTCGACATCCGGCGACACGCGCCAGTGTTTCGCGATGGCGTCGAGAATGCCGCCCACCGTCTGCGGCTTCATCAGCGACGGCGTGCCGCCGCCGAGGAAGATCGACGTCACCTCTTGCGGCGCGATGCGCGCGGCGGTGGTCTCGATCTCGCGCGCGAAGGCGCGGACATAGCGGTCTTCGTCGATCGCGGTGTGGCGGACATGGCTGTTGAAGTCGCAATACGGGCACTTCGACAGGCAGAACGGCCAGTGGACATAGACGCCGAAGGCGTCGGCTGCATCAGCGCGCTTCAAGGCACAACTCCGCGAGTTTGACGAAGGCGCGCGCGCGATGCGACAGGCCGAGGCCGAGCGGCGGCAGGCCGTGCTTCTCGATGCTGGTCATCTCGCCGAAAGTGCGATGATGGCCATCGGGCTGGAACGCCGGGTCGTAGCCGAACCCGGCATGGCCGCGCGGCGGCCACACCAGCGTGCCTTCGGCGGTCGCCTCGACCTCCTCGACATGATCGTCCGGCCACGCCACGCAAAGCGCCGAGACGAACCGCGCGCGCCGCCTGTCCGGCGTGGTCGCGCCGTGCTCCTGCAGCAGGCGCTCGATCTGCGTCATCGCCGCCCGGAAATCCTTGTCCGGACCGGCCCAGCGGGCCGAATAGATGCCGGGCGCGCCGTCGAGCGCATCGACCGCGAGGCCGGAGTCGTCGGCGAAAGCCGGCAGGCCGGTCGCCTTCGCCGCCGCGACGGCCTTGATCCGGGCATTGGCGCGAAAGCTGCCGCCGGTCTCCTCGGGCTCGGCGAGGTCCAGTTCGGCGGCGGAGACGGCTTCGACGCCGTAAGGCGCCAGCAGCTCGCGCATCTCGGCCAGCTTGCCGGGATTGTGGGTCGCGATGACGAGCTTTCCGGTGATTCGCCGATGCATGTGCTATCCTATGCCAACGCGGGAATCCGCAAAACGGCTCGCATTCTCTGTTTGATTTGACGTGCTTTCTTCACGCGAACCGGTGCCCGCTTCGCGTGAAAACGCTACGCAACCGCCATCCTCTGCAGGTCGACGAGGCGCGCCACGCCCTTGCGGGCCAGCGCCATCAGCGCCAGGAACTCGTCCTGCGAGAACGGCGTCTTCTCGGCGGTGCCCTGCACCTCGACGATGCGGCCGTCGCCGGTCATGACGAAATTGGCGTCGGTCTCGGCCTCGGAATCCTCGGCGTAATCGAGATCGAGCACCGGCGTGCCGTTATAGATGCCGCAGGAGATCGCCGCGACGTTGTCGCGCAGCACGTTGCCACCGCCGTTTCGGAACATGTTGCGGGCCTTCATCCAGCCGATGCAGTCGGCCAGCGCCACCCAGGCGCCGGTGATCGAGGCGGTGCGGGTGCCGCCGTCGGCCTGCAGCACGTCGCAATCGACGGTGATCTGGCGCTCGCCGAGGGCTTCGAGGTCGATCGTGGCGCGCAGCGAGCGGCCGATCAGGCGCTGGATTTCCACGGTGCGGCCGTTCTGCTTGCCGGCGGAAGCCTCGCGGCGGGTCCGTTCCAGGGTCGCGCGCGGCAGCATGCCGTATTCCGCGGTCACCCAGCCGCGGCCCTGGCCCTTGAGCCATGGCGGCAGCCGTTCCTCCAGCGTGGCGGTCACCAGCACATGGGTGTCGCCGAATTTCACCAGGCATGAGCCTTCGGCGTATTTCACGACACCGCGCTCGAGCGAGACCGCTCGCAGTTCATCCGGGGCTCGGCGGCTCGGCCGCATGGCGATCTCCTGCAAGGTTCAGGGCAAGGTTTGGGGAAGGCTTTGCCGGGTGCTTTTAGGTGCGCTGCGGCGCGGGGGCAAGAGCAAGGGCAAGAGCAAGGGCAAGGGCATGGGGTCCGGCATGCGATCCGGCTTGTATCCATCGCCGAGGATGGACAAATTAAGAGCCGTGTAGTTTTGAGGAGTTCGCCGTGGCCCATCATGATCCGATCGGCCTGATCGCGCCGCATTCCGGCCTCGCGCAGCTCAACGAGCGGTCGCGCGAGATTTTTCGGCAAATTGTCGAAAGTTACCTGGCGACCGGCGAGCCGGTCGGCTCGCGCAACATCTCGCGCCTGATCGCGGTGCCGCTGTCGCCGGCCTCGGTGCGCAACGTGATGTCCGACCTCGAGCAGCTCGGCCTGATCTATGCGCCGCATACCTCGGCCGGCCGCCTGCCGACCGAGCTGGGCCTGCGTTTCTTCGTCGATGCGCTGATGCAGGTCGGCGAAATCTCGGAAGCCGAGCAGGAATCGATCCGGCACCAGCTCGCCTCGGTCGGGCGGGCACAGACGGTGGAGGCCGCGCTCGGCGAGGCGCTGACGCGGCTGTCGGGATTGACGCGCGCGGCGGCCGTGGTGCTGACCGCCAAGTCCAACATGCGGCTGAAGCACATCGAGTTCGTTCGCCTCGAGCCGTCGCGGGCGCTGGTGGTGCTGGTGGGCGAGGACGGCCAGGTCGAGAACCGGGTGCTCGAACTGTCGCCCGGCATTCCGTCGTCGGCGCTGACGGAGGCGTCGAATTTCCTCAATGCGCGCATCCGCGGCCGGACGCTGGCGGAGGCCCGGCTCGAACTCGAAACCGCGATGGCGCAGAGCCGTTCGGAGCTGGACCAGCTGACCCAGAAGGTGGTTGCGGCGGGGCTTGCGAACTGGTCCGGCGGCGCCGGCGAAGACCGCCAGCTGATCGTGCGCGGCCACGCCAATCTGCTGGAGGATTTGCACGCGCTGGAAGACCTCGAGCGGGTGCGGCTGCTGTTCGACGATCTCGAGACCAAGCGCGGCGTGATCGATCTGCTCGGCCGCGCCGAGCGCGGCGACGGCGTGCGCATCTTCATCGGGTCGGAGAACAAGCTGTTCTCGCTGTCCGGTTCGTCCACCATCGTCGCGCCCTATAGCGACGGCGCCGGCCAGATCGTCGGCGTGCTGGGTGTGATCGGGCCGACGCGGCTGAACTACGCGCGGGTGATCCCGATGGTGGACTACGCCGCCCGGGTCGTCAGCCGCATGCTTGGCGGCTGAATCGGGCTTCGACGCTTGATTTCCGCGTGGAAAGCACGATATCCCGCGCGGACGATCCCGATTGAAGACCATTCGCGACGATTTTCGAGAAAGCCGAGAAAGCAGAGTAGTGATGAACGAAACGAACGGCCCGAAGGATACCCCGGAAAAGTCCCCGCAGGATGCCGAGCCGGTGGTTTCGAAGCCTTACATCATGCCGGACGATCCGGAGGAAGGCGCGGCCGAGGCGTTGGCGAAGGAAGCGGCCAAGGAAGCGGCGGAGGCGCGGGACAAGATGCTGCGCACGCTGGCGGAGATGGAGAACCTGCGCAAGCGCACCGCGCGCGAGGTCGCCGATGCGCGCACCTACGGCATTTCCGGGTTCGCGCGCGACGTGCTGGATATCGCCGACAACCTGCAGCGCGCGCTCGATGCGGTGCCGCCGGAGGCGCGGGCAGCCGCCGAGCCGGGGCTTGCGGCGCTGATCGAGGGCGTCGAGCTGACCGAGCGTTCGCTACTCAATGCGCTGGAGAAGCACGGCGTCAAGAAGTTCGATCCGGCCGGCGAGAAATTCGATCCGAATTTCCAGCAGGCGATGTTCGAGGTGCCCGATGCGTCGGTGCCGTCGGGCACCGTGGTGCAGGTGGTGCAGGCCGGCTACATGATCGGCGAGCGGGTGCTGCGTCCGGCGCTGGTCGGCGTTTCGAAAGGCGGCGCCAAGGCCGGCGCGCCAAACTGATTCAAGGCCGGCACAGCGAGCAGGATCATTCTGCCATCAGGGATGGTCCGCGCCGGAATCCCGTCCATATCGGGCCAGGCCCGCGTGAGCGGTAAAACCGAACCTGCGGGAATCGGCGGTCAGCGCGGCTGGATGCCGTCGCGGACCGCACGGAACCGCGGAAACGCCTGGGGCCATTGGTCCCGCGGCGCGCTGCCGATGACGCGGATCGCGGTATTGCCGCTGCCGAAGCGCAGCCACTGCACGACGGTGACGGGCGTGTTGGCCTTGCCGGTCACCGCATCCATCCGGGTCTCGAATCCCGGCGACCCCTCGATCCGGATCGGCTCCGACACGGTGACGCGAACCTCGCGCAGGCCCGGGATCAGGCGCGCGGTGCGCTGGGCGAACAGCGCCCGGTCGTCCGGCTTGTCCGGCACCGAGGCGACAAGGCCGAGCACCATGAAGGGGGCCGCCTCGACGCCGGTTTCCTCGTTGCCGTCGGCAAACATGATCGCCGCGCCGGGCGCCAGGGTGCGCACCAGCTTGAAGTCGCCGCGGTCGGTGGTCTTGAAGGGCAGCAGCCCCAGCTGCTCGTCGACCGGAACCTCCTTCCGCACCGTGACCGAGGCCAGCATCTTGCGGACGGCGTCGTCGGTGTAGATTTTGGCGGCGCTTTCCGGCACCAGCACGGCGATGAAGCCCGAAAAAGGCCCGCCCGAAACCACCATCGAATAGCGGCGGACCGGCTTGTCGCCGTCCTTGCCGTTCTCGATCGTGTAATAACCCTTGCCGGTGCCGGTCTCCATCGCCTGGGGCTTGACCTGTCCGGGCGCCCTGGCGTCGGTCTCGGCCGCCTTCTGGATTTCGGTATAGGCGGCACCCGGCAACTCGGTCAGCAGAACCCGGACGCCGTGGTCCTCGGTTTCGAATCCGGGAAAGGTCTTGGCCGGGCCGAGCCCGATCAGGGGCGTCAGCCCGATGCGGACGCCCGGCGGGAAAACGGCGTCCGCGGCAAGGGCCGGACCGGCGACGAGGGGGAGCAGGAGGAGAAGCAGGAGGCGGGCGATCTGTTTCATCGGGCTGGTGTGGGTTCGCATTGAGGCCGTTCAATGGTCGCGCGTTGCGGCCTTTCTGCCGGATCGGTCCGGTGTACCGAAATTTCGGGGCCCGTGACAGGGCGAATGGCCGGCCGGCGGGGCCCGCCGCCTTCGGCCCCGAATTTATCTTTCGTCCCCGGCGCTTTTCGCGAGGCAAGGTTGCGTCCGGTCCTTGCAGGCCCCACCCCCCCTCCTATATGAGGCTCATCACCGCAATATCGCGCGTATTCGTACAAATGGGGGTTCGGATCGAGGCGCCGTCAGGGCCCGCCCGACCTGCCGCAGCAAGAAGGACATCAGGACCATGGGAAAGGTCATTGGGATCGATCTCGGCACCACCAACTCGTGCGTCGCCGTCATGGACGGCAAGAACCCGAAGGTGATCGAGAACGCCGAGGGCATGCGGACCACGCCGTCGATCGTCGCATTCACCGATGACGGCGAACGCCTGGTCGGGCAGCCGGCGAAGCGTCAGGCCGTCACCAATCCCGAGCGCACCATCTTCGCCGTCAAGCGGCTGATCGGCCGGCGCTATGACGACCCGACGGTCGAGAAGGACAAGAAGCTCGTCCCCTACAAGATCGTCAAGGCGTCGAACGGCGATGCCTGGGTCGAGGTGGACGGCCAGACCTATTCGCCGTCACAGGTTTCCGCCTTCATCCTGCAGAAGATGAAGGAGACCGCGGAGGCGCATCTCGGCCAGAAAGTCGACCAGGCCGTCATCACGGTTCCCGCCTATTTCAACGATGCCCAGCGCCAGGCCACCAAGGACGCCGGCAAGATCGCCGGCCTCGAGGTGTTGCGCATCATCAACGAGCCGACCGCGGCGGCGCTGGCCTACGGCCTCGACAAGTCGAAGGCCGGCACCATTGCCGTCTACGACCTCGGCGGCGGCACCTTCGACGTCTCGATCCTCGAGATCGGCGACGGCGTGTTCGAGGTGAAATCGACCAACGGCGACACCTTCCTCGGCGGCGAGGATTTCGACATGCGCCTGGTCGGTTATCTCGCCGATGAATTCCAGAAGGAGCAGGGCATCAACCTGCGCAACGACAAGCTCGCGCTTCAGCGGTTGAAGGAAGCCGCCGAGAAGGCCAAGATCGAGCTGTCGTCGACCACGCAGACCGAGATCAACCTGCCCTTCATCACCGCGGACCAGTCGGGTCCGAAGCACCTGACCATGAAGCTGACGCGCGCCAAGTTCGAGGCGCTGGTCGACGACCTGGTCCAGAAGACCATCGAGCCATGCCGCAAGGCGCTCAAGGATGCCGGCCTGTCGGCGGGCGAGATCGGCGAGGTGATCCTGGTCGGCGGCATGACCCGCATGCCGAAGATCCAGGAAGTCGTGAAGCAGTTCTTCGGCAAGGAGCCGCACAAGGGCGTCAACCCGGACGAGGTTGTCGCGATCGGCGCGGCGATCCAGGCCGGCGTGCTGCAGGGCGACGTCAAGGACGTGCTGCTGCTCGACGTGACGCCGCTGTCGCTCGGCATCGAGACGCTGGGCGGCGTGTTCACCCGCATCATCGACCGCAACACCACGATTCCGACCAAGAAGAGCCAGGTGTTCTCGACGGCCGAGGACAATCAGAACGCCGTCACCATCCGGGTCTTCCAGGGCGAGCGTGAGATGGCGGCCGACAACAAGGTGCTCGGCCAGTTCGACCTGATGGGCATTCCGCCGGCGCCGCGCGGCATGCCGCAGATCGAGGTGACGTTCGACATCGACGCCAACGGCATCGTCAACGTGTCGGCCAAGGACAAGGCCACCGGCAAGGAGCAGCAGATCCGCATCCAGGCTTCGGGCGGCCTGTCGGAATCCGACATCGAGAAGATGGTCAAGGACGCCGAGGCCAACGCGGCCGAGGACAAGAAGCGCCGCGAGGCGGTCGACGCCAAGAACCATGCCGATGCGCTGGTTCACTCGACCGAGAAGGCGCTGGCCGAGCATGGCTCGAAGATCGCCGAAGACGATCGGCGCGCCATCGAGGATGCGGTCGGCGATCTGAAGGAAGTGCTCAAGGGCGACGACGCCGAGGCGATCAAGGCCAAGAGCAACACGCTGGCGCAGGCTTCGATGAAGCTCGGCGAGGCGATGTACAAGCAGCAGGCGGAATCCGATGCCGCGCAGGATGCGGCCAGGGATGCCGCCGGCGACGATGTCGTCGACGCCGAGTTCACCGAGGTGGACGACGACAAGAACAAGAAGTCCGCCTGACGGACTGGGGGTTCGGTCGCCATGCCGGTCGATCGAGACATTCATGGCGTTCCCGGGTCGATTCCGGGAACGCCGTTCCGTTCGAAGCCTGGAAAAGTCAGAATGCAAACCTGCATTGACTGCTGTGGGGGCGGCTGATGTCGGCGAAGCGTTGCTATTACGAAACCCTTGAAGTCGAGCGAACCGTTACCGATGCCGGCCTGAAGTCGGCCTTCCGCAAGCTGGCGATGAAGTGGCACCCGGATCGCAATCCGGGCGACAAGGCCAGCGAAGCGCGGTTCAAGGAAATCAACGAAGCCTATGAGGTGCTCAAGGACGGCGACAAGCGCGCCGCCTATGACCGCTTCGGCCATGCCGCCTTCGAGCAGGGCGCGGGCGGCGGCGGTCCCGGCTTCGGCGCCGGTTTCGCGTCGTCGTTCTCCGATATCTTCGAGGATCTGTTCGGCATGGCCGGGCAGCGCGGCCGCGGCGGCCGCGAGCGCGGCGCCGATCTTCGCTACAATATGGAGATCACCCTCGAAGAGGCGTTCGTCGGCAAGACCGCGCAGATCGAGATTCCGGTTTCCGTGACCTGCGAGGCGTGCTCGGGCACCGGCGCCAAGGCCGGCACCAAGCCGCGCGCCTGCTCGACCTGCGGCGGCGCCGGCCGTGTCCGCCATGCCCAGGGCTTCTTCACGCTGGAGCGCACCTGTCCCAATTGCCAGGGGCGCGGCCAGATGATCGAGGATCCCTGCCCGTCCTGCACCGGGCAGGGCCGTGTCACCCGCGATCGGACGCTATCGGTCAACATCCCGCCGGGCGTCGAGGACGGTACCCGCATCCGGCTTGCCGGCGAGGGCGAGGCCGGCGTTCGCGGCGGCCCGTCGGGCGATCTCTACATTTTCCTGTCGCTGGTGACCCACGACCTGTTCCAGCGCGACGGCGCCGACCTGCACTGTCGGGTGCCGATCTCGATGGTGACCGCGGCTCTGGGCGGCGAATTCGAGGTGCCGACCATCGAGCAGGGCAAGGCGAAGGTGAAGGTGCCGTCCGGCACCCAGTCCGGGCGCCGGTTCCGCATTGCCGGCAAGGGTATGCCGGTACTGCGCTCGCGGCAGACCGGCGACATGTATGTGCAGGTTGTCGTCGAGACGCCACAGAACCTGACCAAGAAGCAGCAGGAGCTGCTGGCCGAGTTCGAGAAGCTGTCGTCCGGTGAAACCCAGCCGGAGGCGGCTGGTTTCTTCACCCGGGTCAAGGATTTCTTCGGCGCCCGGAGCGCGGCATCCTAGTGCCGCCGATCTGAAGTTCCTGCATCACTTGCGGCAAACTCGTCTCAGGAACGTCGGATCGGAAAGCGGCACGAGGACCATAAGCTTGCTGGTACCCTTTGCTTTCCGAAGTTCGTAAAGGGTGGATGCCGCGACGTATCACGAACTTCGGAAAGCGGGTACTGGCGGCCTGTCCCTTGACCGATTCTAAGGCGCGCGTTACGTCTTGATGAACTGGATGTAATGTCCTGCCGCCTGTCCCTTCCCGGGTGCGAAATGTCGTTGCAACCTTCCGTGCGTGCTTTGAAGAAGCCTCCCCGCCTCGACGACGAGGTGCGCTTCCTGCGCTCATGGATCGAGAAGCCGCTGCATATGGGCGCGGTGATGCCGTCGGGGCGCGTGCTGGCGCGCACCATGGCGCAGTATGTCGATGTGCAGGCCAGGGGCCCCGTCATCGAACTGGGCCCCGGCACCGGGGCGATCACCAGTGCCCTGATCGAATACGGCATCGATCCGGCGCGGCTGGTGCTGGTCGAATACGATCCCGGCTTCTGCGCGCTGCTGCGCGACCGCTATCCGCAGGCCACCGTGGTGCAGGGCGATGCCTATGCGCTGCGCGACTCGCTGTTCGGGACGCTGGCCGAGCCGGCCGCCGCCGTGGTCTCCGGCCTGCCGCTGGTCACCAAGCCGATGCTGACCCGGCTGAAACTGATCCGCGATGCCTTCGCGGCGCTGTCGCCGGGGGCGCCCTTCATCCAGTTCACCTATTCCGTGACACCGCCGATTCCGAAGTCGCTTCCCGGCGTCACCACGCAGGCGTCGGAACGCATCTGGATGAACCTGCCGCCGGCGCGCGTCTGGGTCTATCGCAAGGGGTGAGCGCGCTTCGCACGCCATCCGCTCCTCTCTCCGGCCGCTGGCCGGCTTCCCTGAAAATTCTCGTCGTCCCGGGATCGATCCGCGGCGGTTCGCGCAACGTGCGGCTGGCGGCCACCGTTGCCGCCGCGTTCGCCGAAGCCGGCGCCGAGGCGACGCGCGTCTCGCTCGCAGATTTTCCGCTGCCGATCTACGATGCCGACCTGGAAGCCGGCTCCGGCGTGCCGGAACCGGCGGTCGATCTCGCGCGGATGATCGGCGTCCATCATGGCGTGGTGCTGGTCAGCCCGGAATACAATTCCGCGCCGCCGCCGCTGCTCAAGAACGCGATCGACTGGCTGACGCGGGTGCGCGGGCGCGATGAGGCGCCGGGCGAGGTGCTGCGCGGCCGGCCCTTCGCGCTGGCCTCGGCGTCGAACGGCCGGTTCGGCGGCGCGCGTTCGCTGATGATGCTGCGCCTGATCCTCGCCGGCTGCCGCATCACCGTCATCCCCGATCAACTGGCGCTGTCGTTTGCCGACGACGGCTACGATGATATGGACCGGCTCAGGCTGGAATCCGACAACGATATGCTCAGGGCGATGGTCGCGCGGTTGATCGATGTCGCCGGACAGATGAGGCACCATGACTGATACCACGATCCCGTCCATCGAGCGCCTGATCGTCGCGCTTGACGTTCCCACGCCCGCGCGCGCCGAAGACCTGGTCGCGCGGCTTGGCGACAGCGTCGCCTTCTACAAGATCGGCTATCAGCTCGCCTATGCGGGCGGGCTTTCGCTGGCGCGCCAGCTCGCGGATGCCGGCAAGAAGGTATTCCTCGATCTCAAGCTGCACGACATCGGCAACACGGTGGCACGCGGCGTCGAGAGCGTCGCCGGGCTCGGCGCAACGTTCCTCACGGTACATGCCTATCCGCAGACGATGGCGGCGGCGGTCGAGGCCCGCGAAGGCTCGACCCTGAAGATCCTCGCCGTCACGGTGCTGACGTCCTACGACGACGCCGATCTGCAGGAGGCCGGCTACCGGCTCAGCGTCTCCGGTCTGGTCGCCCAGCGCGCCGTGCAGGCGAGGTCGATCGGCGTCGACGGGCTGGTCTGCTCGGCGGAAGAAGCCGACAATCTCCGCCCCATCATCGGCGACAGGCTCAGCCTGGTGACGCCGGGCATTCGCCCCGCCGGCAGCGCTGCCGGCGACCAGAAGCGGATCATGACGCCCGGCCGGGCCATCGCCGCGGGCGCCGACTATCTTGTGGTCGGGCGCCCCGTGGTGGAAGCCGCCGACCCCAGGGCGGCGGCGGACGCGATCGTCGCGGAGATCGAACAGGCATCGCAAACCTGAAAGGAGGGCAGGATGGCGAAGGGCTACTGGATCGGCCGGGTCGATGTTCACAACATGGATGGCTACAAGCAGTATGTCGCGGAGAACGGCCCGGTGTTCAGCAAATATGGCGGCCGCTTTCTGGTGCGCGGCGGCCGGTTCGAATGCAAGGAGGGTGCGTCCCGGTCGCGCAATGTGGTGATCGAGTTCAAGGACTACGAAACCGCGCTGGCCTGCTACAATTCGCCGGAATATGCGCGCCTTGTGGCGATTCGCAGTCCGCACAGCGAGGGCGATATCGTGGTGGTCGAGGGCTACGACGGCCCGCAGCCGTGAGTTCGCAGCCGGACGGCGGCTGTTGTCCGCTTGTTGTCCGCCGTGCCGGTCCCCTCGCACGGTTGCCGGGTGACCGTGCGACCGCTATACCGCTTGGAATTCGGGTGAGGTCGGCGTGATGGCGGACATGCGATTGATCGTGGCGGGTGCGGGCGGACGGATGGGCCGCGCGTTGATGCGCGCCGTGGCGGAGACCGAAGGCGCCGTCGTCACCGGGGCGCTGGAAGCGCCGGGATCGGACTGGATCGGACAGGATGCCGGGACGCTGGCCGGGCTGCCGGCGTCGGGCATCACGGTTTCCGCCGATCTGTGGTCGCTGTCCGCCGATGCCGACGGCATCCTCGATTTCACCGTGCCGGCGGCGACCATCGCCAATGTCGCCATCGCCGCCCAGCGCGGGCTGGTCCACGTCATCGGCACCACCGGGCTGACGACCTCGGACAATGCCGTCATCAGGAGCGTGGCCTCGCGCGCGATCGTCGTGCAGTCCGGCAACATGAGCCTCGGGGTCAACCTGCTGGCGGCGCTGGTGAAGCAGGTCGCGCGCTCGCTCGATGCCGGCTTCGATATCGAAGTCGTCGAGATGCACCACCGCGCCAAGATCGATGCGCCCTCCGGCACCGCGCTGATGCTGGGCGAGGCGGCGGCCGCGGGCCGGCAGGTCGCGCTGAAGGATCATTCGGCGCGCGGCCGCGACGGCATCACCGGCGCGCGACGCAGCGGCGATATCGGCTTCGCCTCGCTTCGCGGCGGCACCGTGGCCGGCGAGCATTCGGTGATCTTCGCCGGTCCCCACGAACGGATCGAGCTGACGCACAAGGCGGAGGATCGCATGATTTTCGCGCATGGTGCGCTGAAAGCCGCGTTGTGGGCGCAAGGCAGGAAACCGGGCCACTACACCATGGCCGATGTGCTCGGCCTGAACGACATCTGAGCAAGCGTTGGGTGAAAACGGAATGAGCGATCGGCTACTCGTCCTCTTGCGTCACGGCCAGAGCGAATGGAACCTGAAGAACCTGTTCACCGGATGGAAGGATCCGGACCTCACGGACAAGGGACGCGAGGAAGCCCGCGAGGCCGGCCGCAAGCTGAAGGCGCAAGGCTTCACCTTCGACGTCGCGTTCACCTCGGCGCTGACCCGTGCGCAGCACACGCTCGATCTGGCGCTGAAGGAGCTGGGCCAGAGCGGCGTGCCGATCCACAGGAACCTCGCGCTCAACGAACGCGACTACGGCGATCTTTCCGGCCTCAACAAGGACGACGCGCGCAAGAAATGGGGCGAGGAACAGGTGCATGTCTGGCGCCGCTCCTATGACGTGCCACCGCCGGGCGGCGAAAGCCTCAAGGATACGCTGGCCCGCACGCTGCCCTACTTCGTGCAGGAGATACTGCCCTGCGTGCTGCGCGGCGAGCGCACGCTGGTCGTCGCCCATGGCAATTCGCTGCGCGCGCTCATCATGGTGCTGGACAGGCTGTCGCCGGAAGGCATTCTCAAGCGCGAGTTGAACACCGGCGTGCCGGTGATCTATCGCCTCAATGCCGACGCCACCGTCGCCTCGGTGCTCGACCTGGCGGCTTGAGGAAAGGGCTCTATGCCGCGCCGACCTGTCCCGCTTCCCAGCCGAGCATCGCCTGCTTGCGGGTGATGCCCCAGTGATAGCCGGTCAGCGTGCCGCCCTTGCCGAGCACGCGATGGCACGGCACCACGAAGGACAGCGGATTGCGCCCCACCGCGGCGCCGACCGCGCGCGAGGCTTTCGGATTGCGGACGCTGGCGGCGATATCGGAATAGGTCGCGGCCCCTCCGAGCGGAATCTTCAGCAGCGCCTCCCACACCCGCACCTCGAAGTCGGTGCCGATCATGACGACCCGCAGCGGCTGGTCCTCGCGCCACCGCTTCGGATCGAACACGCGCCGCGCCAGCGGCGCCGTGCCGTCGTCATCCGCGACGTAAGCGGCGCGCGGCCAGCGCCGCCGCAGGTCGGCGAAGGCGGCCTGCTCGTCGCCGGGGTCGGCGAAGGCGAGGCCGGCCAGGCCGCGCCCGGTCGCGATGACGATGGCGGTGCCGAATGGCGAGGGGTGGAAGCCGTATCGCAGCGTCATGCCGTCGCCGCCGGCTTTCCATTCGCCCGGCGACATCGCTTCATGGGTGACGAACAGGTCGTGCAGGCGTCCGGGGCCGGAGAGGCCGGAGTCGAGCGCGGCGTCCAGCACGCTGGCCGATGCGCGCAGCAACCCCCTGGCGTGGTCGAGCGTCAGCGCCTGCATGAAGGCTTTCGGCGTCAGTCCGGCCCAGCGCCGGAACAGGTGATGCAGCTCGTCGGTGGTGAGGCCGGCGGCGTCGGCGATCGCGTCGATGGTCGGCTGCGCGCGCCACTTCTGCGAAATGAACGCAATGGCGCGGCGCACCGCGTCGTAGTCGCGCAAGGCGGCGGCCTGCGGTCCCGGTTTGGCGAGGCGGTGCTCTTGAAGGGCGAGGTTCATCATGCTGCCGATGTAGGGCCTGGCCATGCGCGACGCCACCCGATTCCCGACACGCCTCACGCGACCTGATTGCAGACCGGACCTCGCCTGGCCGCCTGCAAGGCGCTGGCCAGCGCACTGGCGAAGCTGGATTTCTCGTCCGGCCCGAGAAACTGCGCGATGGCCAGGCTGCGCCCGCGCGAGACCAGGCTGAGCCGCTCGATGCCGAATTCGGCGTGGACCTTCTGTTCGAGCCGCACCCATAGCGGGTTGAACACCCATTCGGTGGCGGTGCCGCGATGATCGGTGCGGCGAATGCGAAGCTCGCTCGGCGTGACCGAGATTTCCTCGGTGGCTTTGGCGTCGCGGAAGTTGATGCGGAACGCCCAGTAGATCGCCAGCACGTCGAGCACGAAGAAGACCAGCACCGGCCAGGCGCCCTTGAACAGGAAGATCATGCCGGCGGTGAAGTTGAGTACGCTGATGATCGCCATCAGCACGACGAAGGCTTTGCGGCTCAGCGACCGATGGGGCACCAGCAGCGCCGAAAACAGTTCCGGCTCCGGCGGGAGGGCATCGTCAAAGTCGTTGCCTGCGGTCATGCCCTGTCATTATACCCGATCATGGCCAAACGCACGCATTCATCCACGACGTCCGCGAAAGTGATCTCGCCGAAGCCGGGGCGGAAAAACGGCGCGACATCGCCGGCCGCGACGCGGGCCGGAACGGCGGGCAAGGCGGGCAAACCTGCCGGCAAGCGGACGGCCGCGCCGAGGCCCTGGACGGTCGCCGAGGTGCGCGAGGCGTTCAGCCGCTTCGCCGCCGCCAATCCGGAGCCGCGGGGCGAACTGGAGCATCTCAATCCGTTCACGCTGCTGGTCGCGGTGGTGCTGTCGGCGCAGGCCACCGATGCCGGGGTCAACAAGGCGACGCGGAATCTGTTTCCGGCCGCGGACACCCCGGACAAGATGGTGGCGCTCGGCGAGGATCGGCTGCGTGATTTCATCAAGACCATCGGGCTCTACCGCACCAAGGCGAAGAATGTCATCGCGCTGTCGAGGAAGCTGATCGCGGAGTTCGGCGGCGAGGTGCCGCGCACCCGCGCCGAGATCGAGTCGCTGCCGGGCGCGGGACGCAAGACCGCCAATGTCGTGCTCAACATGGCGTTCGGCGAACACACCATGGCGGTGGACACTCATGTGTTTCGTGTCGGCAACCGCACCGGCATGGCGCCGGGCCGGACGCCGCTGGAGGTGGAACTCAATCTCGAGCGCGTGATTCCGCCCGAATTCATGCTGCACGCCCATCACTGGCTGATCCTGCACGGCCGCTACACCTGTCTTGCGCGCAAGCCGCGCTGCGAGGTGTGCCTCATCAACGACCTGTGCCGCTGGCCGGAGAAGACGGTGTAAAGCGTTTTCGAGCGAAGCGGGTGCCGGTTCGCGTCAAGAAAACGCGTTCAAACTCCGCTGCTAGGGAGTGGCGAATGTCAGAGCCGCTCCACGAGACAGCTGCTTGTGCAGATGTACCATCAGCGCCATGCCGAACAGCGGCGTCGCCAGGTTGACGATCGGGATCGCGACGAAGCCGGCGATCAGCAGGCCGGCGGTGAAGATCAGGCCGGCATGCTGCCGCCGCATCGCCTTGGCGTCGGCCACCGAGCGGAAGCGCATCGCCGCCATCTCGAAATACTGCCGGCCCAGCAGCCATGCGGTGGCGACGAAGAAGGCAATGAAGCCGGCGCCCGCCACGAACAGGAACGGCAGCGCCAGCAGATAGACGCCGATGGTCAGGCATGCGAATTTCAGGCCCTCGCCGACGGCGAGCGACAGCGGCAGCGCGACGCCGGGTTTATCGGCCGGATAATATTCGCGCTCGACCACATCGGCGACGTCGTCGACGAACACGCTCGCCACCATCGAGGTGATCGCCGGCATCAGGAAGATGGCGCCGAACAGGATGCCGAAGCCGGCCGCGATCGAGACGGTCCACGACAATATGTTGAGCGGGGTATGGTAGTCCGGGCCGAGGGTGGCCTCCATCCACACCAGGCCGGTGGTGGCGAGCCAGCTCAGCAGCCGTTGCAGCGCGGTCGCCAGCGCCACGATCAGCACCAGCGCGAGGCCGATCGCGCGCCACAGGATGGCGCGCATCGGCGGCGACAGGATCTGGGCGAGCGCCTTGGCGGCGGCGTCGAGCATGGCGGTGTCCTTCCGCGGTGGAAAATCTCCCCCGAGAGGTAGATATTCCCGGTGCGTGCGGCAAGGGCATGGGCGGATCGGAACCGGGGATCGCCGAGCCTGGTCGGGCGGCGATGTCAGGCGGCAATGTCAGGCGGCAATCTCGTCCCTCACTTCTTCAGCTTCAGGCGACGAAGCCGGGTGAGTCGTTTCAGGAACGAGTGACGGTGCGGCGTCGGCGTGGGGAAACGGATCGATCGATCCCGCCACCTCCCGGAGCGGGCGCGGCTTGTCAGCCCAGTGCAGCGAGGTGTAGTCGAAGCCGAGCTCGATGGTCGGCTTGACGATCTCGAAATAGGGCGAGATGTCGAAGTCGCGCGGCATGTAGAGCGAGGAATCGCGGATGTGCAGGATTTCGCGCCGGACCTGGCGGCTGCGCGAGCGGGTGATCTTGGGCAGGATCGGATAGCGCACGGAACCGAACGCCTGCGCGATCAGCGCCGAGCAGATGATCTTGGTGGGATCGCCCGAGCCCAGCGCGATCATGCGGCGGCGCCAGCGCTGCGGCACCGGCAGCGGCACCAGATAGCGTGCCAGGTCGATGATGTTCTTGGTGTCGTAGCCGAAGCCGATGCGGTTGATGGCGTAGCGGCACACGGTCTCGCGGTCCTCGAACGACAGGCCCACGGGCCGGCACAGCCGGGTGTGATAGGCGAAATATTTCGACAGCGGCGCGGAGGTGACGCCCTCGCCGATATTGGCCTCCACCAGCACATGCGGCTCGCCGTCGGGCTCGCAGGCGCCGTCGATGTCGCCGACATAGAGCGCGGCGTGCGACCATGTCGACTGGGTGAGATACTTGATGATTCCTGAAACGCGGTTGTTGCCCTCGACCAGCAGCACGTCGCCGGGCTGGATGACGCCGCGCAGCCGTTCCGGATCGCTCGACGTCGCCGGCTCGTAGCCTGGCGGCTCCTTCTGCAGGTAGCCGGCGATCAGTTTGCCGATGGTATCGAGCACCAAACCCATGAGAGTCTCCCGGACGGCTCGTGGCGGCCGCTTGTCGTCTCACGCATCATCATCGTCGAAAGCCATTGCAATTTAGTTCATGCGCGGAATGCTTCGTTTGGAATTGATTCACCATCGCGGTTGCCGTGCTGGTGCTCCGATTCTAACATCCGCATCCCGTTTCGGCCGTGATGCCTGCGAATGTTGGGCGCCGCGCGGCTCCGCTGCAGTGATCTGCATCACGTTCGCCGGCGGCCTCCTTCAGGTTTGGGAAACCATCACATGACAATGACGCGACGCAGGTTCCTCTCGGCCACGGCGGCGCTGGGCGCGGCGGCGGTGTGGCCGGGCCGGGGATCGGCGGCGCCGCTGCCGCGCGAGGCTGACATCGTCGTGATCGGCGCCGGCGCGGCCGGCATCGCGGCGGCCCGCAGGATCGCGGCGGCGAAGCGCACGGTGGTGGTGATCGAGGCGATGGACCGCGTCGGCGGCCGCTGCGTCACCGATGCGGCCACATTCGCCGTGCCGTTCGACCGCGGCGCGCGCTGGCTCTACGGCGCCGACGCCAATCCGATGATCCGGCTGGCACGCGGCGCCGGCCTCGAGGTCGCGCCGACGCCGCCGGGCCAGAAGCTTCGCATCGGCCGCCGCAATGCGCGTGCCGGCGAGACCGAGGATTTTCTCGCAAGCCTGGTGCGCGCCAATCGCGCCATCGACGATGCGGCGCGGGGCAAGGCCGACGTGGCGGCCGCCGAGGCGCTGCCCAAGGACCTCGGCGACTGGGCCGGGACGGTGGCCTTCGTGCTCGGGCCCGATGCCACGGGAAAGGACCTGCGCGACCTGTCGGTGCGGGACCTGTCGCGCGGGCGCGATCGCCTGGCGCCGATCGGCTGCCGGCAGGGGATCGGCGCGCTGGTCGCGAAGCTCGCCGAGGGCCTGCCGGTCGCGCTTTCCACGCCGGCGCAGCGCGTGGTGTGGAGCCGGCGCGAAGTCGGCGTGGAGACCGCGATGGGACGCATCGCGGCGCGCGCGGCCATCGTCACCGTCTCCCCCGACGTGCTGCTGTCGGATCGCATCGCCTTCACCCCCGGCCTGCCGAAGCGGCAGTTCGAGGCGGCGGGCCGGCTCGGTCTTGGCAGCCTCGACCGCATCGCGCTGCAACTGCCGGGCAATCCGCTCGGCCTGTCGCGCGAGGAGATCGTGATCGAGCGCAGCACCGACCGCCGCACCGCCTCGCTGGTGGCCGATGTCGGGGACTCGCTGCTCTGCACCGTCGATGTCGCGGGCGGCTTCGGCCGCGAATTGTCGGCGCAAGGCGAGGCGGCGATGGTTGCCTTCGCGCGCGACTGGCTCGGCAGCCTCTATGGCGGCGATGCGGTGGCCAGGGTCGAGAAATCCGCCGCCACGCGCTGGAATGCCGCGCCCTACATCCGCGGCGCGATATCGGCGGCCGCGCCCGGCGGGCAGCCGTCGCGCGGGCTGCTGGCCGAACCGTTCGGCAATGTCTTCATTGCCGGCGAGGCCACCCACGAGACGCTGTGGGGCACCGTCGACGGCGCATGGGAGTCCGGCGTGCGCGCCGCCGACGCGGCGCTGAAGGCGATCGGCCCGGAGAAGGCGGTGGTGCCGCCGCACAAGCAGAAGCCGCGCCGGAGGCGTCGACGCGCGCGCTGACCCCGACACGTCTGCCGATGCTGGCCGTGAGGGTCAGGATGGTCTGGCGGGAGGATCTGTGGCGGTCAGCGTAGCCAGCCGTCGAACAGCGGCAGGCTGACCAGCGCCGAGACGGCGATCAGCGCGTAGCAGACACGGCGGAAGGTCGTTTCGCCGGCCAGCCCGAACATATGCGCGCCGATCCACAGGCCGATGCCGAACACCGGCCCGGTCAGCAGCGCCAGGCCGATCACCTTCAGCGTGAACAGCCCGCCGAACAGGTAGCTTGCGAGGATCAGCAGATCGGAGATTGCGAAATAGAGGATGATGCTGGCGCGGATCATCGCCGCGGTGGTGGTGTCGCGCAGCCAGTACAGCACGATCGGCGGGCCGCCGACCTGCGCCACGCCGCCGAAGAAGCCGGCCAGCGCGCCGACGGTCGCGGTCGCCGATAAGGTAGGCGGGCGCGGGTAGCGCCATCCCGCCATCATCAGCACCAGCAGCGGCACGATCAGCGCCACGATGAGCCAGCGTATCGCGAGCGGATCGGCATGCAGCAGGAACAGCGTGCCGAGTGGCACCCCGACCAGCGAGCCGATCACCATCAGCGCCACCTCGCGGCGATTGGCTTTGGCGACCGCGCCGGGCACGAGGCCGGCGGCGGCGATCATCTCCACGATCAGCATCAGCGGCGAGGCCACCCGCGCGCCGATCGCCGCGCTCGCCAGCGGCATGAAGATCAGCGCCGAGCCGAAGCCGGAAAAGCCGCGCGCCAGCCCGGCGACGAAGGCGGCGATAGTCAGTGCGGCCAGGACCGGCAGGCCGAGGTCGGCGGGGATGAGATCGGAGAATTGCAAGGAGGTTACTCCATCGTCATTGCGGGCGCCCTTGTTGCGGGGGCCTTTCGCAATGGCGCGCAATGACGGCGCTTGCGGTTGCCGCTATCCCCGCAACGTGCCGCCGGTCTTCCTGGTCACCTCGGCGACGATCTTCGCGGCGATGGCGTCGATCTCCTGGTCGGTCAGCGTTTTTTCGCGCGGCTGCAACGTCACGGCAATGGCGAGCGACTTCTTGTCCGGATCGATGCCCTTTCCCTCGTAGAGGTCGAACACCGTCACATTGGTGACCAGCTTCTTGTCGGCGCCTTGTGCCGCGCGCACCAGGTCGGCCGCCTTGACGCCGCGATCGACGATGAAGGCGAAGTCGCGCTCGACCGGCTGGAACACCGACAGATCGAGCGGCGGACGGGCGCGGGTGGCTTTCGCCTTCGGCTCGGGGATGCGGTCGAGGATCACCTCGAAGGCCATCACCGGGCCGTCGGCGCGAAGCGCTTCCAGCGCGCGCGGGTGCATTTCGCCGAAATAGCCCAGCACGTTCTGCGGGCCGATCTGGATCGCGGCCGAACGGCCCGGATGCAGCCAGGCCGGCGCATTCCCGCCGCCGGGGACGATCTGCAATGCCTGCATCGGCGCGCCACCGGCGGCGAGCACCGCCAACGCATCGGCCTTGGCGTCGAAGGCGTCAATGGACGCCGAGCCGGTCCAGTGCCGCCCGAGCCCCTGCGACGAGGCGAGCCCGCGCCGCGCGCCGGCGGCCGCGGTGAACTGGTCCTGCGGGCGGTCGCCCTTGAATATCTGTCCGACCTCGAACAGCGCGACGTCGCTCGTTCCGCGGTCGTGATTGGCCTGCGCGGTGGCGATCAGTCCGGGCAGCAGCGAGGGCCGCATGTCGGAGAGGTCGGCCGCGATCGGGTTGGCGAGGGCCAGTTCGGGCCGGCCGCCGCCGAACAGTTCGGCCTGCGGCTTTGCGATGAACGACCATGTCACCGCCTCGACCATGCCGCGCGCGGCGAGCGCCCGGCGGGCACGGCGGGTGCGCGATTGCAGCGGGGTCAGCACCGGCTTGCGCGCATCGTCGCCGCGTTCGAACGGCGTCATCGGCACCTTGTCGACGCCGACGATGCGCACGATCTCCTCGACGATGTCGGCCTTGCCGTGGACGTCGGTGCGCCACGACGGCACCGCGATCTTCACCACCGGGCCGGTGCCCGCGATCATGAAGCCGAGCCGTTGCAGGATGCCGCGCGCTTCCGGCAGCGGCACCTCGATGCCGGCGAGCCGCTTCAGCTCGGACAGCGGATAGTCGATGACGCGATCCTCGGGAAATGCCTTGCCGACCACCACATTGTCCGACGGCGTGCCGCCGCACAGTTCCATCACCATTTTGGTCGCGAGTTCGAGCCCGGGCACCATGAAGGCGGGATCGACGCCGCGCTCGAAGCGGTAGCGCGCGTCGGAATGGATGCCGAGCTTGCGGCCGGTCTGCGCAATGTTGATCTCGTTCCACAGCGCCGATTCGATCAGCACGTCGGTGGTGCTCTCGTCGCAGCCTGAGGCTTCGCCGCCCATGATGCCGGCGAGCGATTCGACTTTCGATTCTTGGCCGTTGTCGTCGGCGATCACGCACATCGAATCGTCGAGCGTATAGGTCTTGCCGTCGAGCGCCAGCAGCGTCTCGCCGTCTTTCGCGCGGCGCACCACGAGGTTGCCGCGCACCTTCCCGGCGTCGAACACGTGCAGCGGCCGGGCGCGGTCGTAGGTCATGAAGTTGGTGATGTCGACCAGCGCGTTGATCGGGCGCAGGCCGATGGCAGTCAGCCGGCGTTGCAGCCATTCCGGCGACGGGCCGTTCCTGACGCCGCGCACGAGGCGCAGCGCGAAGCCGGGACACAGCGATGCGTCGTCGACCTTCACCTGCACGGGGCAGGGGAATTCGCCCTTGACCGGCTTGATCGCGGGGTCCTTCAGCTTGCCCATGTCGGCGGCGGCGAGGTCGCGCGCGATGCCGTGGACGCCGGTGGCGTCCTGCCGGTTCGGCGTCAGGTTGATCTCGATCACCGGATCGCCGAGCCCGGCCCAGTCGGCGTAACGCGCGCCGACCGGCGCGTCGGCCGGCAGCTCGATGATGCCGTCATGATCGTCGGAGATCATCAGCTCGGCCGCCGAGCACAGCATGCCGCGGCTCTCGACGCCGC
>JAGRLZ010000012.1 GCA_020441545.1 Xanthobacteraceae bacterium
CATGGTTCTTCAAGGTCAAGATCACCGACAGAAGCGAACTCGACGGCCTGATGGACGCGGACGCCTACAAGGCCCACACCGCATAAGGAAAAGTCGTCATGAGCAAGCAGACGTCACGCGAACACGAAGCGGCGGTGAATTTCGCGCAGCGCCATATCGGCCCGTCGCTGAGCGAGATCGACGCGATGCTGGCGACGGTCGGCGCCACGAGCCTGACCGCGCTGATGAACGAGACGATGCCGCCGGCGATCCACCAGACCACGCCGCTCAACCTCGGCGCGGCGCTGAGCGAGACCGAGGCGCTGGCGCACATGACCGAGCTTGCGGCGCGCAACCGCATGGTCACCTCGCTGATCGGCCAAGGCTATTCCGGCACCATCCTGCCGACGGTGATCCAGCGCAACATTCTCGAAAACCCCGCCTGGTACACGGCCTATACGCCCTACCAGCCGGAGATCAGCCAGGGCCGGCTGGAAGCGCTGTTCAACTTCCAGACCATGATCTGCGATCTCACCGGCCTCGACGTCGCTAACGCCTCGCTGCTCGACGAGGCCACTGCCGCGGCCGAAGCCATGGCGCTCGCCGAACGTTCCGCGCGCGGCAATGCCAGGAACGAAGTCGGCGCGTTCTTCGTCGACCACGAGGTGCATCCGCAGACGCTGGCGGTGCTGCGCACCCGCGCCGAGCCGCTGGGCTGGACGCTGATCGTCGGCGATCCGCTGCGCGATCTCGACAACACCGCCGTGGTCGGCGCACTGCTGCAATATCCCGGCACCTCGGGCGCGGTGCGTGACCTGCGGCCGGCGATCGCGGCGGTGCAGGCGCAAGGCGGCCTCGCCATCGTCGCCGCCGACCTGCTGGCGCTGACGCTGTTGGCCTCGCCCGGCGAGCTCGGCGCCGACATCGCGATCGGCTCGGCCCAGCGCTTCGGCGTACCGATGGGATATGGCGGCCCGCACGCGGCCTATATGGCGGTGCGCGACGGCCTCAAGCGGTCGCTGCCCGGCCGTCTCGTCGGGCTCTCGGTCGACACGCGCGGCGAGCCGGCCTACCGCCTCGCGCTGCAGACCCGCGAGCAGCACATCCGCCGCGAGAAGGCGACGTCGAACATCTGCACCGCGCAGGTGCTGCTCGCCATCATCGCCTCAATGTATGCGGTCTATCACGGGCCCGACGGCCTGAAGCAGATCGCGCGCGCGATCCATCGCCGCACCGCCGCCCTTGCCGCGGGCCTGCGCAAGCTCGGCTTCACGCCGCAGGCGGACAGCTTCTTCGATACCGTGACGGTGAAGGTCGGCGACAGGCAGCAGGCCGTCATGGCGGCGGCCCTGGCCGAAAACATCAACCTGCGCGCCCTCGGCGACGACGCCATCAGCGTCGCGCTGGATGAAGCCACCACGCCTGCGACCGTGGAGGCGGTGTGGCGCGCATTCGGCGGCAAGCTTGCCTATGCGGAAATCGAGCGCGGCGCGCCCGATGCGCTGCCCGGCGAGTTGGCCCGCACCAGCACGTATCTGACCCATCCGGTGTTCCACGCCTATCGTTCGGAGACCGAGCTGCTGCGCTACATGCGCAAGCTCGCCGACCGCGATCTCGCGCTCGACCGCGCCATGATCCCGCTCGGCTCCTGCACGATGAAGCTCAACGCCACCACCGAGATGATCCCGCTGACATGGCCGGCCTTCGGCAACCTGCATCCGTTCGCGCCGACGGATCAGGCGGCCGGCTATCACGCGCTGTTCGACAGGCTCGAGGCATGGCTCGCGGCGATCACCGGCTATGACGCGGTGTCGCTGCAGCCGAATGCCGGCGCCCAGGGCGAATATGCCGGTTTGCTGGCGATCCGCGGCTATCATGCCGCGCGCGGCGAACCGCAGCGCAGGATCTGCCTGATTCCGTCGTCGGCGCACGGCACCAATCCCGCCTCGGCCAGCATGGCGGGGATGGATGTCGTGGTGGTGGCGTGCGACGCCGACGGCAATGTCGATGTCGACGACCTGCGCGCCAAGGCCGAAAAGCACAGCGGCCAGCTCGCGGCGGTGATGATTACCTATCCCTCGACCCACGGCGTGTTCGAGGAGCGCATCCGCGAGATCTGCGACATCGTCCACCAGCATGGCGGACAGGTCTATCTCGATGGCGCCAACCTCAACGCCCAGGTCGGCATCGCACGGCCCGGCGACTACGGATCGGACGTCAGCCACCTCAACCTGCACAAGACGTTCTGCATTCCGCATGGCGGCGGCGGCCCCGGCATGGGGCCGATCGGCGTCAAGGCGCACCTGAAGCCGTTCCTGCCGGGCCACCCGCTGCTCGACGGCGGCACCGCGCCGGTGGGCCCGGTGTCGGCGGCGCCTTTCGGGTCGGCCTCGATCCTCACCATCTCCTATCTCTATATCCTGATGATGGGGGGCGAGGGCCTGACCCGCGCCACCGAGGTGGCCATCCTCAACGCCAACTACATTGCGGCGCGGCTCGATCCGCATTTTCCGGTGCTGTATCGCAACCACAACGGCCGTGTGGCGCATGAATGCATCATCGATCCGCGTCCGCTGAAAGCGACCAGCGGCGTGACCGTGGACGACATCGCCAAGCGGCTGATCGACTACGGCTTCCACGCGCCCACCATGAGCTTCCCGGTGCCGGGAACGCTGATGATCGAGCCGACCGAATCGGAATCGAAGGTGGAGATCGATCGCTTCTGCGACGCCATGATCGCGATCCGCCGCGAGATCGCCGATGTCGAATCGGGACGATGGGCAATCGACGCCTCGCCGCTGCGCCACGCGCCGCATACGGTGCACGATATCGCCGACGACACCTGGGACCGCCCCTATTCGCGCGCCGACGGCTGTTTCCCGGCCGACACCTCGCGCACCGACAAATACTGGTCGCCGGTCGGCCGGGTCGACAACGTCTATGGCGATCGCAACCTGGTGTGTTCGTGCCCGCCGATCGAAGATTACGCGGAGGCCGCGGAATAGCGTTTTCCTCAAGCGACGGACATCCGGCGCAAGCCGGAATACGGCTTGAAGCAAAAAAAACAGGTGCTGCGGACGTCGGCAACTCAACGTCCGCAGCACCCGCTCTTCAGAAACTCCCGTTACTGCGAACGAAGCTTCAGAAACCGCACCGGCCTGTCATATCGCCAGAGCCATTTTCGTTCCGATAGAATCGGAACGGGGCTCTGTATCCTTATTCCAACGCGTTTTCTTGACGCGAACCGATATCCACTTCGCCCGAAAAGGCTTCAAGGACCGACGGCTCTCGCGCATCATCGCGCCCGCATCTTCGCGATCCTGGATCAGGTCGATCCGGATCGTCGTGATCTATGCCTCATCGTCGTCGTTCTGCTCAGGCGTTCCGGCGAGAATCTGCTCGGCGATCAACCCTGAATTCTGGCGGATCGCGATCTCGATCTTGGCCGTCATCTCCGGATTGGCCCTGAGAAACGCCTTGGCATTCTCACGGCCCTGGCCAAGACGCTGGCTGTCATAGGAAAACCATGCGCCGGACTTCTCGACGATCCCGGCCTTGACGCCGAGATCGAGGATCTCGCCCATCTTGGACACGCCCTCGCCGTACATGATGTCGAATTCGACCTGCTTGAACGGTGGCGCCAGCTTGTTCTTCACAACCTTGACGCGCGTGGAATTGCCGATCACCTCGTCGCGTTCCTTGATCGCTCCGGTACGGCGGATATCGAGCCGGACCGAGGCGTAGAACTTGAGCGCGTTGCCGCCGGTGGTGGTTTCGGGCGAGCCATACATCACACCGATCTTCATGCGGATCTGGTTGATGAAGATCACCATGGTATGGGACTTGTTGATCGAGGCGGTAAGCTTGCGCAGCGCCTGGCTCATCAGCCGGGCCTGCAGGCCGGGAAGCGCATCGCCCATCTCGCCCTCGAGTTCGGCGCGCGGCACCAGGGCCGCGACCGAATCGACGATCAGCACGTCGATCGCACCCGACCGCACCAGCGTGTCCGCGATCTCCAGTGCCTGTTCGCCGTGGTCGGGCTGCGAGATCAGAAGCTCATCGACATTGACGCCCAGCTTGCGCGCATAGACCGGATCGAGCGCGTGCTCGGCATCGACGAAGGCGCAGATGCCGCCCTTCTTCTGCGCCTCGGCGACGCAATGCAGCGCCAGCGTCGTCTTGCCCGAGGATTCCGGGCCATAAATCTCGATCACCCGGCCCTTCGGCAGGCCGCCGACCCCGAGCGCGATATCCAGCCCCAGCGAGCCCGAGGACACCACCTCGATGTCCATCGAGCGGTCGTTCTTGCCGAGCTTCATCACCGAGCCCTTGCCGAACTGCCGCTCGATCTGGGAAAGCGCGGCGGACAATGCCTTGGATTTGTCCATGGAGGATCCTTCGACGATACGCAGGGCCGTGGCTGACATGAATGATGCTCCTTATGAACGGGATTCGCCGCTCGGACAACGAAACGGCGCGGGCGCCAACAGAACTTCGATAGCGGCAATGTACCCTATCTGTTCTATGTTCGCAATATGTTCTTTGTGAGCGTGCGGGTACTGTCCGTATTCGACCCACCCCAC
>JAGRLZ010000109.1 GCA_020441545.1 Xanthobacteraceae bacterium
GCGCCGGCCCCCCGTTGCTTTCCATAACCCTCGATAATCCTCGATAACCCTTTGCCCCGGTACCGGCGAGTTGCGGCCCGATGAACCGCCCCCACCCTTGTCCCGACCAAATGGGTGCGGTGGCCGGCCAGCGCCGCCAGCGCCCGATCCGAGCGAGGTCTTCGGTGCCCATTACGCTGCAATCGACAGCCGGCGGATTTTCCGCCGATTTCATCGCGCGACTGCCGCGGCTCGAGACCGCGATGCGCGCGCATGGTCTCGATCCGTCGGCCTTCGTCATCGCCAAGGACCATGCGGCCTCGGCGACCGTGCGGCCGCTCGGCCCGTTCTTCTACGACTACACGGTCTTCATCGATGACACGCACTTCACCGTGACCGAGCCGAATGACGCGCGTTTCATGGACTACCTGCTGGCGCGCTGCGCGGCGGCGGACTCCGATCCGCTGACGCCGGACCACGAGGCCCAACACAAGGCTGACAGCCTGCTGAGCCGCCTCCTGCGGTGGATGGAGCGGCCGATCTGAACCGCGGGCCTGGTTCCAATTCCCCCTGTGGACAACGGGAATTGCGGGCACAACGGCGCCGCTGTCGGAACATCGTCACGACGACGGCGCTTGGTGTGACGGACGTGACCCGAACCTTGGACGTGAATCTTCGACCCGAACCTTGGAGACATCCATGCGTGACGAAACCCGCCATCCGCCGAAACCGAACCAGGATCGCTACGAAAGCGCGGTCGATGAAGCGATCGCCGCCTGCAACAGCGACGTGCACGGCGCATTGAAGGCGCTCCTGATCGCCAACGAACTGCTTGAGGCCGAAGTGGCGATGCTGCGCCGGCAGCGGCAGCGCATGATGCGGACGCCCGAGCGCAAAGCCCGCGCCGCGTAACAACGTCCGTCGCTTCCGCCCGGCTGTGACCCGGCAATCCATCATCTTTTTGAGACGATGGATGCGCGGATCAAGCCCGCGCGTGATGACGGATAACTCCGTCAAAAGCAGAAAAGCCTGCCAGCGCGAAATAATCGCGTATCCGCGCTACTCGCCCCAGGCGATGAACGCCTCGTTGAAGGCGCGTTCGCCCGGCGCCCCCTTCTCGATCGCGATAATGGCACGGCGCTGGTTGGAATAGACCAGCGGCACATCGAACCACGACCGCTCCTTGAGCAGTTGCAGGTTGCGCACCCGATCGCTCTCGACATTCGACAGGCCGATCAGGAAGAAGCCGTCGGTGACCTTGACCGCGAGCCCGGCGAGCGGTGTGCCGCGCGCCTGCTCGTTGGATTTCATCAGGATGCCGGGGACGTTGGCGACGGTGCCGGCGTCATAGTCCGGCGGCAGGATGAAGGTCAGCTCGGCGGTGTGGCTCGCCGGCAGCGAGGTGTCGGTGTTGCGGCGGAACGACATCGTCATCTTGAACTTGCGTTCGGGGATGTCGATGTCGGCACGCACCGCGACATCGCCCGGCTGGCCGCCCGCGCCCTTTACCTGTTCGAGCCGCCAGACCACGTTGCCGACATACTGCTTGCCCTTGGGATCGCTCGGATCCTCGTCATAGAGCACCACGCGCTGTGCCACCGGCGCGACCGCTTCCGACCCCGGCTGGCCGACCCGATCGGCAATCTTCGGCGGCGGCGCGTTGGCATTGTCCTTCGGCGCCTGCACCGCCGTGGAGGTGGCGGCGGGCTTGCCGAGCAGGCCCCGCACATAGGCAAGGCCCTTCTGTCCCCACAGGATACCGGCCCCGACCAGAATCAGCACCACGCCGAGCGCGATCGCCGCCTTGAACGGGAAGCCGACGCCGGTCCGCACGCGCGGCGATGCGGCGCGGCGCGTGTCCTTCTGGCGCTGGCGGCGCCCGCGCGGGCCCGGAGGCGGCGGCGCGTAATCCTCGTCCTCCTGCGGCTCGTCGCCGAAATCGTAAGGCAGCGGCGCGTGGCCGCCGCGATCCTCCATGCTCGGCTCGAGCCGGTCGAATTCCGGCGTCGGCGACGGCACGTTGGCATAGGTGCGTCGGGCGGCGCGGTTGGCCTGCGCGGTGGCGCGGCCGAGATCGTCGGCATCCGCCACCACGTCGCGGAAGCCGCGCACGCCGGGGGCACGGTCGGGCGGCGAACGGTCGTGCGGCGCGCGATCCTGTGGCGCATCGACGTCCGGATCGTGCAGGCCCGGCGGCGGCCGGCCGGCTTCCGGGCTGCGCCGCAGCGGTCCGGTTCGCTCACGCGACGCGGACGGACCGGCAGGCGGCATCTCACGCTCCGGACGCGACGGCGGCGACTCGGGGCGCGGGCCGGATCGTGGCAGCCGCTCCTCCGGATGATCGTCCATGGCCGGCCGCTCGGCGGAGTGTTCAGCCCTCGGAGCGTCGTCCCGCGGCGCCAGCGGCGGCCGCGACCGCATCGGCGCGCCGGCCCGGCCACCGTCACGCTCGGCCTGCTGGCGGCTGGCGGCGGCGCGGCTGCCGGCCCGGAAGGCATCACCGGAACGCGGACGGCCGTGTGAATCGGTGCTGCGCGCATGGTCGCGGGCCCGCTGCGCGGCCTCGGATTCGACCTTGCGCACCGCTTCCTCGAGGGCGAGGCGCTCGCGGGTGATCTCGGATTCGGTGAGCGGCGGCTGCACGCTGCGCAATTGCGCGATCAGCGCCGAGCGGGCGCGCTCGTACAACGCCCGCCGGGCTTCGCCGGGGGCGTTGGGATCGAGGCCGGAGATGGCGCGCGCGATCAGCGGATAATAGTCAGCCATATCTCATCAATGATGCGGACCAATAATGCGGACCGCCATTTTGCAGGCAATCCGGTAATAGTCCATTAAGCCTCGAACGGGTTTTGCACCAGAATAGTGTCCTCGCGCTCGGGGCTGGTCGACAGCAACGCCACCGGACACCCGACAAGCTCCTCGACGCGGCGGACATATTTGATCGCCTGCGCCGGCAGGTCGGCCCACGACCGCGCATTGGCGGTCGGCTCCTTCCAGCCCTCGATGGTCTCGTAGATCGGCTCGATCCGCGCCTGCGCGGCCTCGCCCGCCGGCAGATGGTCGATCTCCTTGCCGTCGAGCCGGTAGCCGACGCAGACCTCGATGGTCTCGAAGCCGTCGAGGATGTCGAGCTTGGTCAGCGCCAGCCCGTGAATGCCGCAGGTCCGCACCGTCTGGCGCACCAGCATGGCGTCGAACCAGCCGCAGCGCCGCTTGCGCCCGGTATTGACGCCGAACTCCTTGCCGCGGCGTCCGATCAGCTCGCCGATCTCGTCGGTCAGTTCGGTCGGGAACGGCCCGAGCCCGACCCGGGTGGTGTAAGCCTTGCAGATGCCGAGCACGTAGCCGAGCGAACTCGGCCCCATCCCCGAGCCGGTCGCGGCTTGCGCTGCGACGGTGTTGGACGAGGTGACATAGGGATAGGTGCCGTGGTCGACGTCGAGCAGCGCGCCCTGCGCGCCCTCGAACAGGATGCGCTTGCCTTCGCGGCGCTTGTGATCGAGCAGATTCCATACGCTGTCAGCATAGGGCAGCACCCGCGGCGCAATTGCGGCAAGCTCGTTCAGCAGCGCGCCGCCGTCGACCTCGGGCAGGCCGAGGCCGCGGCGCAGCGCGTTGTGGTGGGCGAGCAGCCGCTCGATCTTGTGCGGCAGGGTCTGCGGATCGGCCAGGTCCATCAGGCGGATGGCGCGGCGGCCGACCTTGTCCTCATAGGCAGGGCCGATACCGCGCTGGGTGGTGCCGATCGCAGTCGCCTTGCTGGCGTTCTCGCGCTGGGCGTCGAGTTCGCGATGCAGCGGCAGGATCATCGTGACATTCTCGGCAACGCGCAGGTTGTCCGGAGACACCGCCACACCCTGCCCCTGCAACCGCTCGACCTCGGCGAGGAACGCCTGCGGATCGAACACCACGCCGTTGCCGATCACCGACAGCTTGGAGCTGCGGACCACGCCCGACGGCAGCAGCGCCAGCTTGTAGGTATTGCCGTTGATGACCAGCGTATGCCCGGCATTGTGGCCCCCCTGGAAGCGCACGACGATGTCGGCCTGCTCCGACAGCCAGTCCACAATCTTGCCTTTTCCCTCGTCGCCCCACTGGGCGCCGACGACGACGACATTGGTCATTTCGAGATGATTCCCTGCAACGCTTGCATCGGGCGCAAAACGGCCCGGCTACTCGAGAGTCGAGTCGTTCCTCCCGATAAAGGAAGCAGTCAGGCGAAGCAAGCACGAACGGCTCCGGATGGATCACTTGTAACACATCCAAACCATTGATATCCCCGGAAAATCCGGCAGACTTGAGACCGGATGGAAGCCGCGCGCCAGGATCACCCAAGATAACCGCCGATGCGGGTTCCCGGCGCGCCTCATATTCAGTATCAGTCGAACAATGACGAACAGCACGACAAGTCCGCGCCGCCAGCCGCTCCGGCATCAGCGAGCGCAACCATGAGCAAGCCGGTCGTCGGCGTGATCGGCAACGCCCACCTGATCGAAAGGCGTTTCGCCGTGCAGGCGGTCGGCGAGCGCAACCTGCGCGCCGTCGCCGAGGTGTCCGGCGCGCTGCCGCTGATGTTCGCCGGCCTGCCGGACGTCACCGACATCGCCGCGCTGCTCGATGTCGTCGACGGCGTGCTGCTCACCGGCGGCCGCGCCAACGTGCATCCGTCGCGCTTCAGGACCGAGCCCCATCCGAAGCACGAGCCCTACGATCCCGACCGCGACGACGTGGCGCTGACCCTGACCGAGATCTGCGTCGCGCGCGGCATCCCGATCTTCGGCGTCTGCCGCGGCCTGCAGGAAATGAACGTCGCCTTCGGCGGCTCGCTGCATCCGGAAATCCGCGAGCTGCCGGGCCGCATCAATCACCGGATGCCGCGGCTGGAGACCGGCGAGATCCATCCCGACCAGGCGGTGGTGTTCGCCGACCGGCACGACGTTCACCTGAAGCCCGACGGCACTTTCGCGCGGCTGCTCGGCCGCGACACCATCCGCGTCAACTCGCTGCACGGCCAGGGCATCCTGGAGCCGGGTGCGCGCGTCGTCGTCGAAGGCGTCGCCGAGGACGGCACCATCGAGGCGATCCGCATCGACGACGCGCCGGGCTTCGCGCTCGGGGTGCAGTGGCACGCCGAATACGACCCCCAGCGCAATCCGATCAACCGCGCCCTGTTCGAGGCGTTCGGCGAGGCGCTGCGCGCCCGGCGGCAGCGCCGCGGCGGATAGCGAGGCCATGTCGAAGACCACGCGCGCCACCCGGGCGCTGGCCAAGGCGGGCGTCGCCTTCACCCTTCACACCTATGCCTACGATCCCGACGCCGGGCGGATCGGATTGCAGGCGGCGGACGCGATCGGCGCCGAACCGCATCGGGTGCTGAAAACGCTGATGGCCGAAGTCGACGGCAAGCCGGTCTGCGCGGTGGTGCCGTCCGACGGCGAGGTCAGCATGAAGAAGCTGGCGGGCACGTTCCACGGCAAGTCGGCGAGGATGATGAAGCCGGCCGATGCCGAGCGCCTGACCGGCTACCACGTCGGCGGCATCAGCCCGTTCGGCCAGAAGAAGACGGTGCCGACGGCGATCGAACAGGCGGCACTGCGCGAAACCACGGTCTTCATCAACGGCGGCCAGCGCGGCCTTCAGGTCGAACTCGCCCCCGCCGACGCCTGCAACGCGCTCGGCGCCATCGCGGCCGACCTGATGGCGTGACGCGCAGCACCGCTTCTCCGCCACCGCCCCCGCCCCCGCGCGGGCAGGAACGACCCGTGGCTGGGATGGACGTCGTGCCTGGAAACGACGTCCACATGCAGGCGGACCGCCTGTCAGGCCGCGCGCACCTTGGTCAGGAACTCGTCGACCGCCACACGCAGCATGTTGGCCTGCTCGTCGAGCTCGCGCGCATTGCCGAGCACATCCGTCGCCGCCGAGCCGGTCGCCTCGGCCGCCGAGCTGACGCCGCCGATGTGCTGGCTGATCTCGTCGGAGCCGGCCGCCGCCGACTGGATGTTGCGGGCGATCTCGCGGGTCGCCGCGCCCTGCTCCTCCACCGCGCTGGAAATGCTCAGCGCGATCTCGCTCATCTGGCCGATGGTGCGGGTGATGTTGCCGATCGCGGCCACCGCCTCGCCGGTCGTCGACTGCATCGCCGACACCTGCGCCGAAATCTCCTCGGTCGCCTTCGCGGTCTGGTTGGCCAGCGCCTTCACTTCCGACGCGACCACGGCGAAGCCGCGACCGGCCTCGCCGGCGCGCGCCGCCTCGATGGTGGCATTGAGCGCGAGCAGGTTGGTCTGCGCCGCGATGGTGTGGATCAGTTGAACCACCTCGCCGATCTTCTCGGCGCCGTTCGACAGCACCTGCACGGTGGCGTTGGTGCGCTCGGCATCCTCGACCGCCCTGCTGGCGATCTCGGTGGATTGCGTCATCTGCCGCGAAATCTCGGCGACCGAACTGGCAAGCTCCTCGGCGGCGGCGGCCACCGTGCCGGCATTGCCGGAGGCTTTCTGCGAGGCTTCGGAAACCGTGAGCGCGCGCGAGCTGGCATCGCGGGCAAGACCCGTCATGCTCTCGGCGGTGGCCTGCATGCCGGCGGCCGAACCCGTCACCGAATGCACAACGCCGTTGACGCTGCGCTCGAAATCGTCGGCGAGGCTCTGCATCACCGCGCGGCGTTCCTCGACGGCACGCTGTTGCGTCGCCACTTCCGACCGCTCGAGATCGCGAACCCGGGTCGCATTCTCCCTGAACACCTGCACCGTCGCCGCCATCGCGCCGATCTCGTCCTTGCGGCCGATGCCGGGGATTCCGGAATCCAGCTCGCCTTCCGCCAGCGCCTGCATCCGCGCGCCGAGCTGGCCGAGCGGACGGGTAATGCTGCGGCCGATCAGCCATGCGGCAAGCCCCGCGGCCACGGCGAGCGCGATGGTGCCGGCGGCCAGGCCGAGAACCAGCGGCCACAGCCTGGCGTTGATATCATCGAGATAGGCGCCGGTGCCGACGAACATGTCCCAGCCGGGAATCGCGACCGCATAGGACATCTTGCGGATCAGCCGCTTCGAGCCCGGCTTCCTGTATTCGTAATTCAGGGTGACGCTGCCGTTGGCGGCGACGCCGTCGCGCAATTCGCGCGCCAGGGCCCGGCCATTGGTCTTCACGTCGAGCCGGTTGGTGCCGACCTGCTTCGAATCCGGCGCCGAGACCGTGACGCCATCCATGGTGTAGGCGAAGAGATAGCCGCTGCCGTTGTCATAGGTCATCGACCGCAGGCGCCGGCTGTAGTCGGCGACCGCCTGGTCCCTGGTCAGCTTGCCGGCCTGAACCTGCTTCTGGAAATCCAGCGCCATGCTGCGCGCGGTCTCGACGATGGCGTGGGTCTGCTCGGTGCGCGCGGCATACATCTCGCGCTGCATCATGCTCGCCGCGAACACGCCGGCCCCGACCAGCCCCAGCAGGGTGATCCCGACCAGAATGACAAGCTTCACGGCAATGGGAAGATTGTTCAACAACTTCACGTTCTGTGCTCCGGAGCAGGGTTTGCGCAATTCGCGCAAAGGGAGGGATTCGTCCGGACCCACCATAGGTCGCGAGCATTGATCCTTGGTTACCGCGCAACTCTCGCGCGTGTCGAATTACGCATGAACCATCTTGCCAAAAAGAATAGCCGGGGCCTGTTCCGGACCCCGGCTATCGAACCCGAGCGGCGGCGGGCGCGGCGATGGCCGCGCGCCCACCCCTTCGTCAGAACGTCAGCGCCTTGACCTGCTTGACCTGCGGCAGCGCCTGCACCTTGGCCAGCACGTCGGCCGGCACCACGCCGTCGACCTCGACCAGCGCGATGGCGTCGCCACCCTGGTTGTGGCGGCCGAGATTGAAGGTCGCGATGTTGACGCCGGCATCGCCGAGCAGCGAGGCGAACCTGCCGATGAAGCCCGGCTTGTCCTCGTTGGTGACGTAGATCATCGCCTTGCCGAACTCGGCATCGACGCGGATGCCCTTGACGTCGACCAGGCGCGGCTTGCCGTCGGCATAGACCGTGCCGGAAACCGACCGCTTCTGCCGCTCGGTGGCGACCGTCACGGTGATGAGGCTTTCATAGTCGCTCTGGGCGGCGCGGACCACCTCGTCCACCACCATGCCGCGCTCCTTGGCCACCACCGGCGCGGAAACGACGTTGACGTCGCCCAGCATCGGCCGCAGCAGGCCGGTGAGGGCCGCCGAGGTCAGCGCCTTGATCTTCATCTCCGCGACCTCGCCCTCATAGGTGATGGTCACCTTGGCGATGCCGGTTTCGGTGAGCTGGCCGGCGAACGAGCCGAGCTTCTCGGCCAGTTCCACGAACGGTTTCAGCTTCGGCGCTTCCTCGGCGGTGATCGACGGGAAGTTGATGGCGTTGGAGATCGCGCCGGTCAGCAGATAGTCCGACATCTGCTCGGCGACCTGCAGCGCGACGTTCTCCTGCGCCTCGGTGGTGGAGGCGCCGAGATGCGGCGTGCAGATCACGTTGGGATGGCCGAACAGCACGTTCGAGGTGGCCGGCTCCTCGACAAACACGTCGAAGGCGGCGCCGGCGACCTGCTTGGAATTCAGCGCATCGACCAGCGCCTGCTCGTCGACCAGGCCGCCGCGCGCGCAATTGACGATGCGCACGCCCTTCTTCATCTTCGCGATCGAGGCGGCATCGATGATGTTGCGGGTCTTGTCGGTGAGCGGCGTGTGCAGGGTGATGAAGTCGGCGCGCTTGAACAGTTCGTCCAGCTCGACCTTCTCGACGCCGATATCCTTGGCGCGCTCCGGCGACAGGAACGGATCGAACGCGATCACCTTCATCTTCAGGCCGAGCGCGCGGTCGGCGGCGATCGAGCCGATGTTGCCGCAGCCGATCACGCCGAGCGTCTTGCCGGTGATCTCGACGCCCATGAAGCGGTTCTTCTCCCACTTGCCGGCCTGGGTGGAGGCATCCGCCTGCGGGATTTCGCGCGCCAGCGCCAGCATCAGCGTGACGGCGTGCTCGGCGGTGGTGATCGAATTGCCGAACGGCGTGTTCATGACGATGACGCCCTTCGCGGTCGCCGCCGGAATCTCGACGTTGTCGACGCCGATGCCGGCGCGGCCGATCACTTTCAGTCTCTTGGCGTTACCAAGAATTTTCGCGGTGACCTTGGTCGCCGAACGGATGGCGAGGCCGTCATAGTCGCCGATGATCTCGGCGAGCTTGTCCTTGTCCTTGCCCAGCGTCGGCTGGAAGTCGACCTCGATGCCGCGATCCTTGAA
>JAGRLZ010000110.1 GCA_020441545.1 Xanthobacteraceae bacterium
CGCGCCCCGCGGCGGCTCGGGCGTGGTGCTGCGCACCCTGACCGAGGATGAGCGCAGCGCCCGCGCCAGCGCGCTGGCCGATGCCCGCGCGCGCGAGGAAGAGGAGCGCCGCGTCGCCGAGGCCGAGGCCGAGCGCCGCAAGAGCCGCGAATATATCGAGCAGCAGGAGCGCGAGGCCGCCGAAGCCCGCCGCAAGGCCGAGGAAGAGCGGCACCGGCAGGAGGAGGAAGCCAAGCGCAAGGCCGAGCTCGAGGCCAGGAAGCGTTTTGGCGAAGCCGAGCCGGCCCGTCCGGCCGCAGCCACGCCGGCGCGTCCGGCCGCGACGACGGCGGCCCGTCCGGCCGCACCTGCACCCGCGTCGCGCGCCCAGCCGGCCACGGCCGAGGACGACGACGAGGGACGGCGCCAGGTCCGCCGCGGTCCCGGCGCCGCGCGTCCCGCGGCCGCGCCGAAGACCACGGCCAAGCCCGGTCCGCAGAAGCAGCGCGGCCGCCTCACGGTGGTCACCGCGCTCAATGCCGACGACGTGCGCGAGCGCTCGATCGCCTCGTTCCGCCGCCGCACCCAGCGACTCAAGGGCCACGCCTCCAACGAGCCGAAGGAAAAGCTGTCGCGCGAGGTCACGATCCCCGAGGCGATCACCATCCAGGAACTCGCCAACCGCATGGCCGAGCGCGCCGTCGACGTCATTCGCATGCTGATGAAGCAGGGCGCGATGCACAAGATCACCGACGTGATCGACGCCGACACCGCGCAGCTGATCGCCGAGGAACTCGGCCACACCGTCAAGCGCGTCGCGGCCAGCGACGTCGAGGAGGGCCTGTTCGACGAGGTCGACACCTCGGCCGACACCGAGCCGCGCTCGCCGGTGGTCACCGTGATGGGTCACGTCGACCACGGCAAGACCTCGCTGCTCGACGCGCTGCGCCATGCCGATGTGGTGTCGGGCGAGGCCGGCGGCATCACCCAGCACATCGGCGCCTATCAGGTCACCGCGCCGGGCGGCCAGAAGATCACCTTCATCGATACGCCGGGCCATGCCGCCTTCACCGCGATGCGCGCCCGCGGCGCCAAGGTCACCGATATCGTCATCCTGGTGGTGGCGGCGGATGACGGCGTGATGCCGCAGACCATCGAGGCGATCAATCACGCCAAGGCGGCCGGCGTGCCGATGATCGTGGCGATCAACAAGATCGACAAGCCGGAAGCCAGGGCGGAGCGGGTCCGCACCGAACTGCTGCAGCACGAGGTGCAGGTCGAATCGTTCGGCGGCGACGTGGTCGATGTCGAGGTCTCGGCCAAGAACCGGACCAATCTCGACAAGCTGCTCGAGATGATCTCGCTGCAGGCCGAGCTGCTCGACCTCAAGACCAATTCGCAGCGCCCGGCCGAGGGCACGGTGATCGAGGCCAAGCTCGATCGCGGCCGCGGTCCGGTGGCGACCGTTCTGGTGCAGCGCGGCACGCTGCGGGTCGGCGACATCATCGTCGCCGGCGCCGAGATGGGCCGCGTCCGCGCGCTGATCTCGGACAAGGGCGAGACCATCACCGAGGCGGGGCCGGCGGTGCCGGTCGAGGTGCTCGGCTTCAACGGTCCGCCGGAAGCCGGCGACCGTCTCGCGGTGGTCGAGAACGAGGCCCGCGCCCGCCAGATCACCAGCTACCGCGCCCACCAGAAGCGCGAGAAGGCGGCCAGCGTGTCCGGCATGCGCGGCTCGCTCGAGCAGATGATGTCGCAACTGAAGACCGCGGGCCGCAAGGAATTCCCGCTGGTCATCAAGGCCGACGTGCAGGGCTCGCTGGAAGCGATCATCGGGTCGCTGGAGAAGCTCGGCACCGACGAGGTGGCGGCGCGCGTGCTGCATGGCGGCGTCGGCGGCATCTCGGAATCCGACGTCACGCTGGCGGAAGGCTTCGGCGCCGCCATCATCGGCTTCTCGGTGCGCGCCAACAAGGAGGCGGCCGCCGCCGCCAAGCGCAACGGCATCGAGATCCGCTACTACAACATCATCTACGACCTCGTGGATGACGTGAAGAAGGCGATGAGCGGCCTGCTGGCGCCGACCCTGCGCGAGACCATGCTGGGCAATGCCGAAATCCTCGAGGTGTTCAACATCTCGAAGGTCGGCAAGGTCGCCGGCTGCCGCGTCACCGACGGCACCGTGGAGCGCGGCGCCAATGTGCGCCTGATCCGCGACAACGTGGTGGTGCACGAAGGCAAGCTGTCGACCCTGAAGCGCTTCAAGGACGAGGTGAAGGACGTGCAGTCCGGCCAGGAATGCGGCATGGCCTTCGAGAACTATCACGACATGCGCGTCGGCGACGTCATCGAATGCTACCGCGTGGAGACGATCCAGCGTTCGCTGTGAGTCCAAATCTCACGGCGAAACTGGCTCAAACCGGCAGCTGTCATGCTCCGCGCGGGCGGAGCATCCAGCCGCCCGTGCATCTATTTGCACCATCGGAATACTGGATCATCCGCCTTCGCGGATGATGACTGCAATTCGGATTTCAACTCATGCCCCGCCATCATCAGTCAGCAAAGCATCCCGGCGGCTCGCAGCGCCAGTTGCGGGTCGGCGAAACCGTGCGGCACGCCATGGCCGAAATCCTGTCGCAGGGCCATGTCCACGATCCGGTGCTCGAGGCGCACATGGTGACCGTGCCGGAGGTGCGGATGTCGCCGGATCTCAAGCTGGCGACGATCTACGTCATGCCGCTCGGCGGCCGCGACACCGAGGCGGTGATCGCCGCGCTCGACCACAACAAGCGCTTCCTGCGCGGCGAGATCGCGCGCCGCGTTAACCTGAAATTTGCACCTGACATCCGCTTCCGCGTCGACGACCGATTCGACGAGGCGGAACGGATCGAGAAATTATTGCGAACACCTGCGGTGCAACGCGACCTCAAGGCCGATTCGAACGAGAGCGAGTGACAGTGACCACACCAGACGACGGCGTTGCCGCGCCGCACGGCGACGCGCGCGAAAAAAATTCCAGCATGCCATCGCCGGAGCGGATGCGCGCCACCAACGATCCGCGCGCCGACAAGCCGCCGCGCCGGCACGGCCAGCACAAGCGCGACCGCCGCGACGTCCACGGCTGGGTGGTGCTCGACAAGCCGATCGGCATGACCTCGACCCAGGCGGTCGCGGTGGTGAAGCGGCTGTTCAACGCCCGCCGCGCCGGCCACGCCGGCACCCTCGATCCGCTGGCCTCGGGCGGCCTGCCGATCGCGATGGGCGAGGCCACCAAGACGGTTCCGTTCGTGATGGACGGCCGCAAGCGCTATCGCTTCACCGTGACCTGGGGCGAGGAGCGCGACACCGACGACACCGAGGGCCGGGTGACGCAAATGAGCGACCGCCGCCCGGAGCCGGAGGCGATCCGCGCCCTGCTGCCGCAGTTCACCGGCGTCATCCTGCAGACCCCGCCGCAATATTCCGCGATCAAGATCCAGGGCGAGCGCGCCTATGACCTGGCGCGCGACGGCGAGGTCGTGGAACTGAAGCCGCGCGAGGTCGAGATTCACGAATTAACCCTTGTCGAACAGGTAGATAGCAGCACGTCGGTGTTCGAGGCCGAGTGCGGCAAGGGAACCTATGTGCGGGCGCTGGCCCGCGACATGGGCCGCCTGCTCGGCTGCTACGGCCATATCAGCGCGCTGCGCCGCACCGTGGTCGGGCCGTTCGACGAGCAGGACATGATTCCGCTGGCGGAATTGGAGGCTTTGTGCGATAGAGCCGCGTCCGGCGGGGCCAGCCTCGCCGACGCGCTGCTGCCCGTTGAGACCGCGCTGGACGACATCCCGGCACTGGCCGTCACACGGGCGGATGCGGCAAGGCTCCATCGGGGCCAGGCCGTCTTGTTGCGCGGACGGGATGCGCCCGATTGTAGCGGCACAGTCTATGTCACGGTGGCCGGCCGGCTTCTTGCGCTGGCCGAACTCGGGCATGGCGAAATCATCCCCAAGCGCGTGTTCAACCTGTCCGGACTGACCGCCAGCTCCGGCCGCAAAGACAATGAAAGAGTGTGACGATGTCGGTGACCGCCGAACGCAAAGCGGAAATCATCAAATCCAGCGCCCAGAAGGCCGGTGATACCGGCTCGCCCGAGGTGCAGGTTGCGATCCTGTCGGAACGCATTGCCAACCTGACCGAGCATTTCAAGACCCACACGAAGGACAATCATTCGCGCCGCGGTCTTCTGAAGCTGGTCTCCACGCGCCGCTCGCTTCTCGACTACGTCAAGAAGAAGGACGAGGCGCGCTACAAGGCGCTGCTCGTGAAGCACGGCATCCGCCGCTGAGGCAAAAGCATGTGCGCGGATTCAAGTTTGGATTCGCCGCCCGACGAAGCGAACTCCCTCTCCTGTCCAACCCGGGTTCGCTTGAGTTGGGCGATGAAAGGCAAAGTCGAATAAGTCCGGCTTTGTAGGAGAGGGTTGGGGTGAGGGCGTACACCTCTCGCAAGGTCGATCCCCCTCACCCGGATCGCTCACGCGATCCGATCTCTCCCCGACGGGGAGAGGTGAAGAAAAAGGCGTCCAGCGGCAATCCGGTGGCTGGGCAATGGACGGGCGAGGCGCCCGTCGCGCGGGCGAATTGGCTGCGATCGGAAAAGATCGCGTTGCCCGCACCATCGGAAGGATGGAAGCCATTCAAGACGCCAGGGCCATGGCAGGATCGCCGGACGCTGGTTTCGCGGACATGCTGCGCCATGCAGCGTGCCGCCGCGAACAGCGTCCGGCCGTCTTGCGCATGGCTTTCGTGCTTTAGGGCTTCCACGCCGGCCGACAAACCATGAAAGAAAACTGACCATGTTCGATAAGCATACCGTCGAGATCGACTGGGGTGGGCGTCCGCTCAAACTCGAAACCGGCAAGGTCGCCCGCCAGGCCGACGGCGCGGTGGTCGCCACCTACGGCGAGAGCGTTGTGCTCGCCACCGTCGTCGCCGCGAAGACGCCGCGCGAGGGCGTCGACTTCCTGCCGCTCACCGTGGACTACCAGGAAAAGACCTATGCCGCGGGGCGCATCCCGGGCGGCTACTTCAAGCGCGAAGGCCGTCCCACCGAGAAGGAAACGCTGGTCTCCCGCCTGATCGACCGCCCGATCCGCCCGCTGTTCGCCGATGGCTGGCGCAACGAGACCCAGGTCATCATCACCGTGCTGTCGCACGACATGGAGAACGATCCCGACGTGCTGGCGATGGTGGCGGCCTCCGCCGCGCTGACGCTGTCCGGCGCGCCGTTCAAGGGCCCGATCGGTGCCGCCCGCGTCGGCTTCATAAACGACGAATACGTGCTTAATCCGGTGATCGACGAGATGATCGAGACCAGGCTCGATCTGGTCGTCGCCGGCACCTCGGACGCAGTGCTGATGGTCGAATCCGAAGCCAGGGAGCTGTCGGAAGAGATCATGCTCGGCGCCGTGATGTTCGGCCACCGCCACTTCCAGCCGGTGATCGACGCCATCATCCAGCTCGCCGAGAAGGCCGCCAAGGATCCGCGCGAGGTTGCGGTGATCGACAACAGCGCGCTGGAGAAGGACATGCTCGCGCTGATCGAGCAGGACCTGCGCGCCGCCTACGCGATCCCCGTCAAGCAGGAGCGCTATGCCGCCGTCGGCAAGGCCAAGGAGAAGGTGCTGGCGCACTTCTTCCCGGAAGGCGCCGAGCCGGCCTACGACAAGCTTCGCGTCGCCGGCGTGTTCAAGGAACTCGAGGCCAAGATCGTCCGCTGGAACATCCTCGACACCGGCAAGCGCATCGACGGCCGCGACGTCAAGACCGTGCGCAACATCGTCGCCGAAGTCGGCGTGCTGCCGCGCGCCCACGGCTCGGCGCTGTTCACCCGCGGCGAGACCCAGGCGCTGGTGGTCACCACGCTGGGCACCGGCGAAGACGAGCAGTATGTCGACGCGCTGTCGGGGACGTACAAGGAAACGTTCCTGCTGCACTACAACTTCCCGCCCTATTCGGTCGGCGAGACCGGCCGGCTCGGCGGCACCAAGCGCCGCGAGATCGGCCACGGCAAGCTGGCGTGGCGCGCGATCCATCCGGTGCTGCCGC
>JAGRLZ010000111.1 GCA_020441545.1 Xanthobacteraceae bacterium
CTCAGCACGTTCCGCAAGCGAACTTCTGAACCAAAACCACACTCCAATCATTGACTTGCTCGTGTCCTTTCCAATCCGAAGTTCGCTCCGGAGGACGCCGCTGAGCGAGGCGAACTTCGGATTCGGGACACGAGTAGCTTCAACCCGGCACAGCCGATGCGGCGTTCTCCCCTGCGGCCTCCAGCCGTCTGCCGGAGGCGCGGTCGAATTGATGCGCGCGGACATCGTCCCATGCAAGCAGGATCGTATCGCCGGGCGCGACCTTGCTGAACCCGCTCTGCCGCACCGCGACCGGCTGCCCCGCGATCTCGCAGAGGACAATGCTGTCCGCTCCGAGATGCTCGACGGCGTTTACCCGCGCGATACGACCGTCATGTGACACCACGCGGATATCCTCGGGCCGGATGCCGACCTGGCACTCGCCCTCGGCGATGAGGTTCATCGGCGGCGTGCCGATGAAGCGCGCGGTGAAAGCGGTCGCCGGGCGGTTGTAGAGTTGTTCCGGCGTGCCGTTCTGCTCGACCCGACCGTCGCGCATCAGCACCACGCGGTCGGCCATGGTCATCGCCTCGGTCTGGTCGTGGGTGACATAGACCATGGTCATGCCGAGCCGCTGCTGCAACGCGCGAATCTCGGTGCGCATCTCGTGGCGCAGCTTGGCGTCGAGGTTCGACAGCGGCTCGTCCATCAGGCAGACCTTGGCTTCCGCGATGATGGCGCGGCCGAGCGCGACGCGCTGACGCTGGCCGCCGGAAAGCTGCGACGGCTTGCGGTCGAGCAACTGGCCGAGGCCGACCAGTTCGGCGACCCGCTTGAGCCGCGCGTCGCGCTCGCCGCGCGAGACCCGCCGCACCCGCAGCCCGAACACGATATTTTCGGCGACGCTGAGATGCGGAAACAGCGCGTAGGACTGGAACACCATGGCGATCCGGCGCTGCGCCGGCGTCATGTGCGTCACATCGGCGCCGCCGATGGTGACCGTGCCCTGATCGGGCTGCTCGAGCCCCGCGATCAGCCGCAGCGTGGTCGATTTGCCGCAGCCGGACGGGCCCAGCAGCACCAGCAGCGCGCCCTCGTCCGCCGTCAGGCTGACATCGTCCACGGCGCGCGCCGCGCCCCAGCTCTTGGTGACGTGTTCGAGCCTGATAGCCGACATGGGCAGTCCGATCCGGTAAGAGCATGATCCCGAAAAGTGGAAGCCGGTTTTCGGATCAGATCATGCTCACGCAAAAGGAGACGCTGGAGGCCGATCCCGGTTGGATCGGATTCCAGCACCTGTCGGACTACCGATACAATCCGCAGCGCCGTCACTTCAACCATAAAGGAAGGCACTGTCCTCAAGATCGATCGCGGGAAACTCCTCGCTGTCCAGCGCATAATCCTGGGTGTGCTGCCATTCCGGCTTGTCGCCGCGCTTGGGCAGGATGTCCATGCCGCGCATCAGATAGCCGGGATTGAAGTTCTCCGGATCGACCCACGGCAGCAGCGGCATGCCCTTGTCCTTGTCCCGCAGCACCGGCTCGACGCGCGTCACGCCCTTCGCCTTCATGTGGTTGAGCAGCCGGCAGACGAAATCGGCGACGAGATCGGTGCGCAGCGTCCAGCTCGCGCGGAAATAGCCGAACACCCACACCATGTTGGGTACGCCGGTGAACATCATGCCGCGATAGGTGACGGTCTGCGAGAAGTCGAGCGGCTTGCCGTCGATCTCGAAGGCGATGTCGCCGAGCACGTTGAGATTGAAGCCGGTCGCGGTGACGATGATGTCGGCGTCCAGCACCTGTCCCGACTTCAGCAGCAGGCCGGTTTCGGTGAAGCGGTCGATGTGATCGGTCACCACCGATGCCTTGCCGGAACCGATCGACCTGAACAGGTCGCCATCGGGAATGAAGGCGATGCGCTGCCGCCATGGCCGGTAGCTGGGGCGGAAATGGGTATCGACATTGTAGTCCTCGCCGAGGAAGGCGCGCACCGCGCCCAGCAGCTCCGCCGTCACCTTCTCCGGCTCGGTGATGCAGCGCTTGGTGAACGCTTCCTGATCGAACAGGACCTTGCGGCGCACGATCTCGTGAATCCAGGTCTCGTCGATCTTGAGTTCGCGCAAGGTGTCGGCCAGTTCGTTGGCGTTGCGGCCGGTGATGAAATAGGTCGGAGAGCGCTGCAGCAGCGTGACATGGGCGCAATCGTCGGCGATCGCCGGCACCAGCGTCGCGGCCGTCGCGCCGGAGCCGATCACCACCACCTTCTTGCCCTTGTAGTCGAGATCGTCCGGCCAGCTCTGCGGATGGACGATGCGGCCCTTGAAATCCTTCATGCCGTCCCATTCCGGCGTGTAGCCTTCGGAATGGCGGAAGTAGCCCTGGCACATCCACAGGAACGGCGTCTCGTAGCGCAGCTCCTCGCCGGTGTCGGTGCGAATCACGTCGATGGTCCAGAGGCTGGTCTCGCTCGACCAGCTCGCCGAAAGAATCTTCTGCCGATAGCGGATGTGCTTCGCCAGGCCGTTCTCCTCGATCACCTCGCCCATGTAGCGCATGATCTCCGGCGCGGTGGCGATCGGCGTGCCGGTCCACGGCTTGAAGCTGTAGCCGAAAGTGTAGAGATCGCTGTCGGAGCGGATGCCGGGATAGCGATGGGTCAGCCAGGTGCCGCCGAAGCTCTCCTGCGACTCCAGCACCGCGAAGCTGGTGCCGGGACATTGCTGCTGGAGGTGATAGGCGCCGCCGATGCCGGAAATTCCGGCCCCCACGATCAGCACGTCGAAGCGTTCGACTTTCCGGCCACCACCCTGCGACGGCCGCTCGATGACATTGGTATCGGTCATGTTCGGATTCCTGAGTTTCCCGGCCATGCTGCCCCAAAGCGCCCACCCGGCACAAGGCATGGAACGACACGGCAGGATTGTGCGCGCAGGCACGCCCCCGCGACTTGCGTCAAGTCGGCGATTTGACGGGGAATTCGGGCTTCGACCTCCACATCCGCCGTTGCCGCGGGCGCATGGAACAAATGTCGGCGACGCGGGACAACCGGATCGCTTCCGTCCCGCGCCGGAGAAGGCGCTGGCCGGCGGCGGGCCATATCTGATCTGATCGTGATCGAGGTTCCGAAGGATCGGGCTTTCAGGCAGGGCGCCGGGGCGGCGATCGTTTCCCAAGATCATCGTTCGCCAGCCTGGTCCCGGCCCCGCATTGCCCCGACGCCCCGTCACCATCGCCGAAAGGATGATGCGGGCCCGCGGCCCGCGGGCCATCAAGGGCTTGTGGGCGAAGCACGCTTGCAGCCATAATCGGTTTCATCGTATCTGCACCCCAGCATTGCGATTTCTCCAGACCGATTTCAGGCAACGAGAACAAGGCGCGGCCGCACCCGGCCGCCGGCACTTTCAGGAGGATTTTCATGCCGATCGACCATCGCAAACTCAGCCGCCGCAGCGTGCTGGCCGGCACCGCCGCGGGCGCGGTCCTGCTCGGGGCGCCCGGCATCGTTCGCGCACAAACGAAGGCGCTGAAGATCGCCGTGCTGCTGCCGCGGTCGGGCTATCTGGCCCAGGCCGGCCAGAGCTGCCATCGCGGCGCACTGGTGGCGCCATCGGTGCTGTCGGATTTCGGCCACAAGGTCGAGCTGGTCCATATCGACATGGAATCCAACCCGGACGTGGCGCGCACCCAGGCCGAACGCGCCATCAACGAGGGCGCGCAATGCATCGTCGGCGCGTTCGATTCCGCCGGCACGCTGGCGATCGCGCAGGTCTGCGAGCAGCGCAAGGTGCCGCTGGTGGTGAACATCGCCGCGGCGCCGCAGCTCACCGAGCAGGGCTACAAGTACCTGGTGCGCAACTTCCCCACCGGCGGCATGCTGGTGCGCAACGGCCTGCAACAGATCCAGGCGCTGATCGACACCACCAAGATCGCGCCGAAGACCGCCGTGTTCCTGCACGCCAACGACAATTTCGGCATGGCGCAGCGCAAGGGCATGGACGCGCTGTTCCCGAAGGCCGGGCTGCCGTTCAAGCTCCTGGAATCGATCCCCTACGATCCGAAGGCACAGGACCTCTCCGTGGAGGTCACCAAGATCCGCGGCCTCAACCCCGACCTGCTGCTGGTGGTGACCCGCGCGGCCGACGCCATCAAGCTGGTGCGCGACACCGTGCGCCAGAAATTCCAGCCGATGGCGATCATCTCGCCGGGCGCGCCGGGCCTCTATGACGAGGAATTCTACAAGGCGCTCGGCCCGCTGGCCGACTATCACGTCGACGCGCTGCCGTGGGCCAATCCGAAGTCCAAGGTGACGCAGGCGCTGGAGGCCGCGTTCACCAAGCAGCAGCCGAAGTATCGCTTCCCGGTGGAGTGCTTCAACGTCGGCTTCACCTTCGACGCGCTGCTCATCGCGGCCGACGCCTTCAAGCGCGCCGGCACCGCCGACGGCCCCGAACTGATGAAGGCGCTGATGGCGACCGACCTCGCCGACCACGCCATGATCGGCCCGCCGATCAAGTTCGACGCCAAGGGCCAGAACGTCGACATCCCGTCGAGCTGCGTGCAGAACCGCAACCGCACGCCGACCGTGGTGCTGCCGGCCGACGCCGCCACCATGGCGCCGGTGCTGCCGATGCCGCCGTGGCAGGGCCGCACCTGATCCGCGCTCGCAAACCTCGCGATGGCGCCCGCGACGCAGCGTGGCGCCATCGCGGCCTTTCCTTCAATCCCATCCTGAATCCGGCCGCGCGGCTTCACCGGCCGCATGGCGCGGCGTTGCGGAGTTCGTGAATGGCAATCACCTTGAATGTCATCGTTCAAGGCGTGCTCACGGGTCTTGTCTACGGACTCATGGCGCTCGGCCTCTCGGTCATCTTCGGCGTCATGCGGGTGGTCAACTTCGCGCACGGCGAGTTCACCGTGATCGCGATGTATGCCGCCTTCATCCTGTTCGAGATGCTGGGCCTGCAGCCCCTGATCGTGCTGCTGCCGATCGCGGCGGCGTTCTTCGTGGTCGGCTACCTGTTGCAGCGCTCGCTGATCTCGCCGTTCGTCGGCCGCGCCGAGCACGAGCAGTTCATCCTGCTGGTCGGCCTCGCCACCGTCATCGTCAACGGCCTGCTGCTGGTGTTCGGCCCCGACGCCCGGCCGATCAACCTGCCCTACAGCTTCGACAGCTACGCCATCGGATCGCTGTTCATCGACAAGGTGCGGGTCTATGCCGCGCTCGGCGCCTTCGCGGTGGCCGCCGCGCTGTTCCTGTTCTTCCGCTACACCCGCACCGGCACCGCGATCCGCGCCTGCGCCGACAACCTCACCGGGGCGGCGGTGGTCGGCCTCGACGTCAAGCAGCTCTATGCCGTCACCTTCGGCCTCGGCCTGGCCTGCGTCGGTGCCGCCGGCACGCTGATGGCGACCATCGCCGACGCCTCGCCGTCGCTGGCGCAGGCCTATACGCTGCTCGCCTTCACCATCGTCATCATCGGCGGCCTCGGCTCGATGGTCGGGGCGCTGGTCGGCGGCGTCCTGATCGGGGTGTCGGAGGCGCTCGCCGGCTTCTACATCCAGCCCTCGATGAAGAGCATGTTCTCCTTCGCGCTGCTCATCATCGTGCTGGTGCTGCGGCCGCAGGGCCTTCTGGGGCGACGGCTGTGACGAACATCTGGCACAATGCGGGCGCGCGCGGAAAGCTGCTCTGCCTGCTGCTTCTCGCCGTGCTGGTGGCGACGCCGCTGGCCGCCGACCGCTACCTGCTGTCGGTGCTGATCCTGGTATTCTACTTCGCCTATCTCGGGCAGGCGTGGAACCTGCTGATGGGCTTCGCCGGCCAGCTATCGCTCGGCCACGCGCTCTATCTCGGGCTCGGCGCCTATACCGCCACCGCGTTGTGGACGCTGTTCGGCATCGGGCCGTGGCTCGGCGTCTTCATCGCGATCCCGGTCGCGGCCGCGGCCGGCATGTTCGTCGGCTGGCTCGGCTGGCGCTTCGCCATCGAGGGCGTCTATTTCGCGCTTCTGACCATCGCCTTCGCCGAATTCACCCGCATCGGCTTCGATCACCTGCAGGTCACCGGCGCCTCCGCCGGCCTGTTCCTGTCGGTCAACAGTCCGGGCTCCGACAAGTGGTGGAATCTCGGCGGCGGGCCGCTGCTGTATTACTACCTCGCGCTGATCCTCGCGGCCGGCGCGACGTTCCTCGTCGCTTATTTGCGGCAGTCGCCGCTCGGCTATCGCTGGCTGGCGGTGCGCGAGGATCCGGAAGCCGCCCGCGCGGTCGGCATCGACATCTTCCGCGCCCGCATGATCGCGATGTTGTTCTCGGCGAGCATGACCGCGGTCGGCGGCGTGTTCTACGGCTTCTACTACCGCAACCTGTTTCCCTCGCAGGTGTTCGACATCGGCCGCTCGATCGAATTGATCCTGGCGCCGATCATCGGCGGGCTCGGCACCATCTTCGGCCCGGTGGTCGGCGCGCTCATCCTCACCCCGCTCGGCGAAAGCCTCACCGCGCTGATGGAGGCGCTCGGCATCAACGCGCCGGGCGTCAAGCTGATCTTCTACGGCCTGATGCTGATGGTCATCATCTCGCTGCGGCCGGACGGCGTCTGGCCGTGGCTGGCGCGCCGCCTCGGACTTTCGGGGGCGCGCAAATGACCGCCCTGCTCTCGGTCCGCGATCTCTCCAAGCGCTTCCGCGGCCTCGCCGCGGTGAGCAATGTCGGCTTCGACGTCGCCGAGGGCGATATCTTCGCCATCATCGGCCCCAACGGCGCCGGCAAGACCACGCTGTTCAACATGATCGCCGGCGCGATGCCGTGCGACGGCGGCACCATCACCTTCGCCGGCGAGCGGATCGACGGCCTGCGCTCGGACCAGGCCGCGCAGCGCGGCATCGGGCGCACCTTCCAGGTGGTGAAGCCGTTCCCGGCGCTCACCGTCGAGGACAACGTGGTGATCGGGGCGCTGTTGCGCACAACTTCGGTGAACGAGGCGCGCGGCATCGCCAGTGAGGTGCTGACCCAACTCGACCTGATCGCGCGCAAGGACCAGGTCGCCTCCAGCCTCACTTTGCCCGACCGCAAGCGGCTGGAAGTGGCGCGCGCGCTCGCCACCCGGCCGAAGCTGCTGCTGCTCGACGAGGTGATGGCGGGCCTGCGCCCCACCGAGACCGACCGCATCGTCGCGATCCTGCGCGACCTCAATCGCGCCGGCCTCACCATCCTGCTGATCGAGCACGTGATGCGCGCGGTGACCGCACTGGCCTCGCGCATCCTGGTGCTGCATCACGGCGCGAAGATCGCGGAAGGGACGCCCGACGCGGTACTGCGCGACCCGGCCGTGATCGAATCCTATCTCGGCGCGGAGGCTCTGTGATGCTCGCCGTCGACGGCATCAGCGTCTATCACGGCGACGCGCAGGCACTCGACGAGGTGTCGCTCACCGTGGACGAAGGCGCCATCGTCGCCATCGTCGGCGCCAACGGCGCCGGCAAGACCTCGCTGATCCGCACCATCGCCGGCATGCATCGCCCGGCCTCCGGGCGCATCACCTTCCAGGGCAACGAGATCGCCGGGCTGCCCAGCCATCAGGTCTGCAACCTCGGCATCGGCCAGGTCGCCGAGGGACGGCAGATATTCCCCTCGCTCAGCGTTTCGGAAAACCTCGACATGGGCGCGATGCTGCCGCGCGCCCGCGGCGCGCGCGAGCGCAACCGCCAGCGCGTGCTGGCTATGTTCCCGAAGCTCGCCGAGCGCCTTGCGCAGGCCGCCGGCACGCTGTCCGGCGGCGAGCAGCAGATGCTGGCGATCGGCCGCTGCCTGATGGGCGAGCCGCGCCTCGTCATGTTCGACGAGCCCTCGCTTGGCCTCGCGCCGACCATCGTGCACGACGTGCTCAAGACCATCCGCGACCTCAACGCCGAGGGCATCACCTGCGTGCTGGTCGAGCAGAACGTCGCGGTGTCGCTGAAAATCGCGAGCCGCGCCTATGTGTTGGAAAACGGACGCATCACGCTGTCCGGCACCGGCGCCGAACTGCTCGCCGACGCACGGGTGCGGCAGGCTTATCTCGGCATCTGAAGGTCCGCATGGTCCGAACGGCGCCCGGTATCCGGCGGCGAATCACCCGCCCGCGCACAACGATCGCGCGGCCTGAAAACACACCAGTGGAAACGCCCGCACGCACCTCCGCAAGGGTTGATCGGCCACTGAGCGCCGGTCCATAAACCGGGCTGCCACGGCGACTCGCCGCCGTGGTGTTTTCGTTCGGAAGATTCGTTCGGGAGACCTGCGTGCAGACAACCATCCATCACCGGATCGCGGAAGAACTCGGCGTGCGCGCGCCGCAGGTGGAGGCGGCCGTCGCCCTGCTCGACGGCGGCGCCACCGTGCCGTTCGTCGCGCGCTACCGCAAGGAGGCGACCGGCGGCCTCGACGACGCCCAGTTGCGCACGCTTCAGGAACGCCTGACCTACCTGCGCGAGATGGAGGACCGGCGCCAGACCATCCTCAATTCGATCCGCGAGCAGGGCAAGCTCGACGCCGCGCTGGAAGCTGCGATCCTCGCCGCCGACAGCAAGAGCCGGCTCGAGGACATCTACCTGCCGTTCAAGCCGAAGCGCCGCACCAAGGCGGAGATCGCGCGCGAGGCCGGGCTGGCACCGCTCGCCGAGCAACTGCTGGCGTGGCCGGAAGTCGATCCGCAAGCCGCGGCGAGCGCCTTCGTCGATCCGGACAGGCAGGTCGCCGACGTTGCCGCTGCGCTCGACGGCGCGCGCGCCATCCTGGTCGAGCGGTTCGCCGAGGACGCCAACCTGATCGGCGATCTGCGCGAGCGGATGTGGACCAACGGCGTGCTGGTGTCGAAGCTGCGCGACGGCAAGCGCGAATCCGGCGCCAAGTTCAGCGACTATTTCGATTTCAGCGAGCCGCTGCACAAGCTGCCCTCGCACCGCATCCTGGCGATGTTCCGCGGCGAGAAGGAGGAGGCGCTCGACCTGCAGATGCAGCCCGAGGCCGAGGCGAAGCCCGCGGGCGAACTGACCTCCTACGAGCTTGCGATCATGCAGCGCTTCGCGATCGCCGATCGCGGCCGCGCCGGCGACCGCTGGCTGGTCGACACCGCGCGCTGGGCCTGGCGCACCAAGATCCAGATCCACCTCAACATCGACCTGCGGATGCGGCTGTGGACCGCCGCCGAGCAGGAAGCGATCCGCGTGTTCGCCTCCAACCTGCGCGACCTGCTGCTGGCCGCGCCGGCCGGCGCGCGCGCCACCATGGGGCTCGATCCCGGCTACCGCACCGGCGTCAAGGTCGCGGTGGTGGATGCCACCGGCAAGGTGGTGGCGACCACCGCGATCTTCCCGCACGAGCCGCAGCGCCGCTGGGACGAGGCCAGGGCGGCGCTCGCCGGCCTGATCCGCAAGCACGACGTCGAACTGATCGCGATCGGCAACGGCACCGCCTCGCGCGAGACCGACAGGCTCGCCACCGAGCTGGTGCGCGATCTCGCCGACCGCAAGCTCGCCAAGATCGTGGTGTCGGAGGCCGGCGCCTCGGTCTATTCGGCCTCCGCCTTCGCCTCCGAGGAACTGCCGGAGCTGGACGTCACGCTGCGCGGCGCGGTGTCGATCGCGCGGCGGCTGCAGGACCCGCTGGCCGAGCTGGTGAAGATCGATCCGAAGTCGATCGGCGTCGGCCAGTACCAGCACGACCTCGCCGAGAACAAGCTGTCGCGCTCGCTCGACGCGGTGGTGGAAGACTGCGTCAATGCCGTCGGCGTCGATGTCAACACCGCCTCCGCGCCGCTGCTGGCGCGCGTTTCCGGCATCGGCGCGGGACTGGCGCAGGGCATCGTCCAGCATCGCGATTGCAACGGCCCCTTCGCCTCGCGCAAGGCGCTGAAGGAGGTGCCGCGGCTGGGGCCGAAAGCCTTCGAGCAATGCGCCGGCTTCCTGCGCATCAACGGCGGCGACGACCCGCTCGATGCATCCGGCGTGCATCCGGAAAGCTATCCGGTGGTGCGCCGGATTCTCGCCGCCACCAGGAGCGACATCAAGGCGCTGATCGGCAACAGCGGCGCACTGCGCCAGGTCAGGCCATCGGATTTCGTCGACGACACCTTCGGCCTGCCGACCGTGACCGACATCCTGCGCGAGTTGGAGAAGCCCGGCCGCGATCCGCGCCCCGCCTTCAGGACCGCCGCCTTCCAGGACGGCGTCGAGACCCTGAACGACCTCAAGCCCGGCATGGTGCTGGAAGGCGTCGTCACCAACGTCGCGGCGTTCGGCGCCTTCGTCGATATCGGCGTGCACCAGGACGGGTTGGTGCACATCTCGGCGATGTCGAAGACCTTCGTCAAGGACCCGCGCGAGGTGGTGAAGCCCGGCGACATCGTCCGCGTCAAGGTGATCGACGTCGACGTGCCGCGCAAGCGCATCGGCCTCAGCCTGCGCCTCGACGACGCGCCCGGCGCCAGGGCGGAACGTCCCGCGGGCGGATCGCCGCGCGACCAGCGCCGCGGGGCGGCACCGCGTCCGCCGCAGCGGCAGGACAACGCCGGAGGCGGTGCATTGGCGGACGCGCTGCGCCGCGCCGCCGAGAAGAACACGCAGAAGAACGCGCAAGGCAAGACGCGACGCTGAGAGTCCGGGCTGGAAAGCCCGGCCATCGCCATCCCCGCAAACATCATGTCGTCCCTGCGCAGGCAGGAACGACAGAAGCGATCGGGCGCGCGCCTTATCTTCCTTACGACATTTTAATCTTGCGGCCTGCGTGCAAGTCGATGCGATGGAACGGGCACTTCCTGCACATGCTCGTTCGCGCGCGCGGCGCGGTGAAACGCGATTCACGCCATCGTGACTCGCATGATCGCGCGGGCGGAGAATTATAGCGCTGCCCGGTTTCGTCGTCGCAAGGCGCGGGGCCGCTCTCACCTTCGCGCTCATTGAA
>JAGRLZ010000112.1 GCA_020441545.1 Xanthobacteraceae bacterium
CATGGTGCGGACCGAGGTGCATTGCAGCCGCTGCGGCGGCCATCTCGGCCACGTCTTCGACGACGGGCCGAAGCCGACCGGCCTGCGCTACTGCATCGACGGCATCGCGCTGGCGTTCAAGCCGGCGGCGCCGTCGGCGACCTGACCGGGCCGCGGGGCGGCATTGACAGCCGTCGCCCCCGGCAAATGTTGCCGCCTAGGCAAGAGTGCCCCGGTCGAGAAGCCGGGGCATTTTCCCGAGACGATTGTTTTTCCAGCATTATTCCGCTTGGCACGACCCTTGCGACGTGTCCTGCCGAATTGCGGCTGACGCGGCCCGCCGATCAGCCGGCGCGGACTTCAAGCTGGAGACGATGTCATGGGTATCTTCGGGGCTCTCACCACCTCGGTGGCCGGATTGCGAGCGGAATCGTATGCGCTGCAAAACGTCTCCGGCAATATCGCCAACTCGCAGACCACCGCGTTCAAGCGCATCGATACCAGTTTCCTCGACCTGATTCCGGAAACCGGGCAGACCCAGCAGCTCGCCGGCAGCGTGACGTCGGCCTCGCGCAGCACCAACACAGTGCAGGGCGACATCCAGGCCGCCTCGGTCTCGACCTACATGGCGATCAACGGTGCCGGCTTCTTCGTGGTGCAGAAGCCGGGCAACTTCACCGACAACCAGCCGGTCTTCGAGGGGGTCGAGAACTACACCCGGCGCGGCGACTTCACGCTCAACAAGGACGGCTACCTGGTGAACGGCGCCGGCTACTACCTCGAGGGCATCCCGATCGACCCGACCACCGGCAACCTGTCCGGCAGCGCGCCGCAGGTGCTGAAATTCAAGAACGACTTCCTGCCGGCGCAGGCGACCACCAAGGTGGAATATCGCGCCAATCTCGCCAGCTATCCGCTGACCACCAAGCACGACACCTCGGTGCCGGGCTCGGAACTGCTCAATCCCGGCGACTTCACCAGCAATCCGCAGATCGTCGGGACGCCGGCGCTGCCCTATCTGGATGCGAGCCGCAACGGCGCGACCGTCAACAACCAGGATTCGCCGGCCGCCGGCATCGACGGCACCACCGCGCTGTCCGGCACCGCGCCGAGCAACTCGCTGTCCACCGGCTTCTCCCCGGGCGACACCATCACCGTCAACGGCACGGTGTTCACCTTCGTGGCGTCGGGCGCGACCGGCAACCAGCTCAACGTCACCGACACGGTGGACGACCTGCTCGCCACGATCAACGGCATCACCGGCTCCGCGCCGGCGTCGTCGGTGTCGGGCGGCGTTATCACCCTGCATTCCGGCACGGCGGCGGATCTGACCATCACCAGCTCGAACGCGGCCGCCTTCGGCGCGCTCGGCTTCAGCGGCACCGTGACGGTGAACCGCACCGGCGGCGGCACGCCCGGCACCGGGCAGGTGACCGCCAACGACCTGCAGACCTTCATCGACGAATCGATCGCCGGCGGCGCCGTGACCGCCTACGACGTCTCCGGCGCGCCGGTGAACCTGCAATTCCGCTGGGCCAAGGTGGACAGCGCCTCGCTCGGCACCGGCCATAGCGACGTCTGGAACATGTTCTATCAGGTCGATCCGAATGCCACCGGCACCGATGTCGCGTGGCAGAATGTCGGCGTCAACTTCACCTTCGGCGCCAACGGCCAGCCCAATCCGCCGATCGCCTCGGTGACCTTGAACAATGCCATGGTCAGCGGCGTGTCGCTCGGCAATCCGGTGGTGAATTTCTCCTCCGGCGGGCTGACCCAATATGCCGATGCCAACGGCAACGTGCAGGTCAACCAGATCCAGCAGGACGGCTTTCCCGCCGGCCAGTTGCAGTCGGTCTCGATCAGCAACAACGGCCGCGTGGTCGGCAACTATTCCAACGGCCGCAACCTCGATCTCGCCGAGATCACGCTTGCGACCTTCAACGGGCCGGACTTCCTGAAGCGCAAGGATGGCGGCGCCTTCGAGGCCACCGACGAATCCGGGCAGGCGCTGTTCGGCAATGGCGGCACCATCGTCGGCTCGTCGCTGGAAGGATCGAACACCGACATCGCCGACGAGTTCACCAAGCTGATCGTGACGCAGCAGGCTTATTCGGCGAACACCAAGGTGATCACGACGTCGAATTCGATGGTGCAGGATCTTCTGAACGTGCTGCGTTGAGCCGCGGCACTGAACCCGGGACGGGTCCGTTGTCATGAGTTTGAGTCAGGCCCTTGCCACCGCCATGTCCGGCCTGCGCGCCAACCAGGCCGCGCTGGCGCTGGTGTCGTCCAACGTCGCCAATGCGGAGACGCCGGGCTACGTCAGGAAGACGCTCAGCCAGGTTCAGGCCACGACGGCCGATTACGGCTCCAGTGTCCGCATCGACGGCGTCAATCGCGAGCTGGACCAGTTCCTGCAAACGCAGCTCCGCACCGAAACCTCAGGCGCCGCCTATGCCGACATCCGCGCCTCGTTCCTTGCCAACCTGCAAGGCGTCTATGGCGACCCGGACTCGTCGGGCACGCTGGAGTCGGCGCTCAACACCCTGACCACGGCGGTGCAGGCGCTGTCGACCAGCCCGGATTCGCAGTCGGCGCGCATCGGCGTCGTCAATGCCGCGCAGATGCTGGCGCAGCAGCTCAACGCCACCTCGCAAGGCATCCAGTCGCTTCGCCAGAGCGCGGAAAGCGGCCTCGACAACGCGGTGACCACCGCCAACAACGCGCTGCAGCAGATCGCGACCATCAACAACCAGCTCGTCAACGGCCGCCAGACCGACGCCTCGACGGCCTCGCTGCTCGACCAGCGCGACCAGTACATCACCCAACTGTCGCAACTGATGGACGTCCGCGTCGTCACCAACAACCTCAACCAGGTCTCGGTGTTCACCAATTCCGGCGTGCAGCTCGTCGGCGTCGAGGCGGCGCAACTGTCGTTCAACGCGCAAGGCACGGTGACGCCGAACGCGCAGTGGAATTCCGACCCGTCGAAAAGCAGTCTCGGCTCGATCACGATCAACTTCCCGCAAGGCGGGAGCATGGATCTGATATCGAGCGGTGCGATCCGTTCCGGCGCCATCGCCGCCTATATCGAGCTGCGCGACGACACGCTGGTGCAGGCGCAGGCACAACTCGACCAGTTGGCCGCCTCGATGTCGAGCGCGCTGTCGGACAAGACGACAGCCGGCACGGCGCTGCCGCCGGGGCCGCCGGATGGCTACGACCTCGACCTGTCCGGCCTGCAGGACGGCAATGTCGTCCACCTGACCTACAAGGACAACATCACCGGGGTGACGCACAACCTGTCGATCGTTCGTGTCGACGATCCGTCGGTTCTGCCGTTGTCCAACGCCGCCACCGTCGATCCCAACGACGAGGTGCTCGGCATCGATTTCTCCGGCGGCATGGCCTCGGTGATCTCGCAGCTCAACACCGCGCTGACCGCGAGCGCCGGGTTGCAGTTCTCCAATCCCGCCGGCAGCACCCTGCGCGTGCTTGATGACGGCATCGGCAATCGCGTCGATATCAACGCGGCGTCGGTGACGACGACCGCATTGCCGACGGCGCTGGCCGCGGGATCGCCGGAAGTCTCGCTGTTCACCGATGGCGGCACCGCCTATACCGGCGCGATCACCGCCGGCGGTACGCAGCAGACCGGCCTTGCGGCGCGCATCTCCATCAACCCGTATCTGCTTGCCGATCCGTCGAAGCTGACGGTGTTCGGGGCGTCGACCGCGTCGGGCGATTCCACGCGCGCCAACTTCATCCTCAACCAGTTGACGTCGGCCACCCTGTATTACGGCCCGCAGACCGGCATCGGCACCACGGCGCAGCCCTACAAGGGCTCGCTGATGAGTTTCACGCAACAGATCCTGAGCACGCAGGGCAACGCGGCGGCGGCCGCCAAGCAGCTCGCGGACGGCCAGGACGTGGTGCTCAATACCTTGCAGAACAAGATGAATGCGACCTCCGGCGTCAATATCGACGACGAGATGGCGCACCTGCTGGCATTGCAGAATGCCTATTCGGCGAATGCGCGCGTGATGGCGACGGTGAAGGACATGTACGCCGCGCTGCTCCAGGCGATGTGAGGATAACATGGCGATCGATGGCGTCGGCGGCAGGACCTCCTATATCGGTTCGTCGATCCTGAACCTGAAGAGCCAGCTGGACGATTTGCAGCAGCAACTCGGCACCGGCAAGGTGTCCAATACCTATGCGGGGCAGGGGATCAATCGCGGGCTTGCCGTAAACCTGCGCGCGCAGGTCAGCAGCATCAGCGCCTTCGCCGACACCGCGACCAACGTGAACACCCGTATCGACGTCGCCAACCTGTCGTTGCAGGGGCTGGCCGATATCGGCACCCAGGTGAAGACGGCGGCCAACGGCTCGCCGATCACGCTCGGCAACAACGGCCAGACCGGCGGGCAGGTGACCGCGCAGGCGGCTTTCGCCAATGCCATCGAGCTGCTCAACACCCAGTCCGGCGACCGCTACCTGTTCTCGGGGCGTGCTACCGATACGCCGGCGACCGCGTCGGCCAACGATATTCTCTACGGCAGTCCCGATGGTACCAAAGCCGGCCTCACGCAACTGATCGCCGAGCGCAAGGACGCCGATCTCGGCGCCGACGGGCGCGGCCGGCTGGTGCTGTCGTTGCCGACGCCGACGTCGATTCAGGTCGCGGAAGACGCCGACCCCTCGGTGTTCGGATTGAAGCTCAGCGCGGTGAGCACCACCACGGCCGGCGCCACCGCGACCGGGCCGACCGGCTCGCCGCCCGCGGCCACGATCGATTTCGGCACCGGCAATCCGGCCGAAGGCGACAAGGTGCGCTTCACCTTCAACCTGCCGGACGGCAGCAGCGAAACCATCGAGCTGACCGCGACCAGCACCGTGCCGCCGCCGCCGGGCTCGTTCGCGATCGGCGCGGATGCCACCGCGACCACCGCCAACCTGCAAGCCAGGCTCGACGACGCGGTGAAGACCCTGGCCGGCACCTCGCTGGTCGCGGCCTCGGCGATCGCGACCTCTAACAATTTCTTCGATTCCCCGCCGCAGCGCGTCGATCTCACCCCGCCGGCGACGGCCACCACCGCGACCGCACTGAGGGACGGCACCGCCGCCGATACCGTGATCTGGTACACCGGCGAGGATGCGCAAGGGCCGACCGACTCGGCGCGCGGCACGGCGGTGGCGCAGGTCGACCAGGCGATCTCGGTGCAATACGGCGCGCGCGCCAACGAGCCCGCCTTCCGTGCCATGTTGCAGCAGATCGCCGTCTATGCCGCCGTCACCACGTCGTCGGGCGATCCGAACGCCAACGGCCAGGTCACCGCGCTGAGCCAGCGCGTCGCGTTGAACCTGTCGCCGCAGCAGGGCGCGCAGACGATCCAGGATATCCAGACCGAGTTCGCCGGCGCGCAGACCGCGATCAAGGCATCGACCGATCGCCAGGCCCAGATCAAGACCATGACGCAAACCATGCTGGATTCGATCGAGGGCGTGAACCAGGATGAGGTGGCGACCAAGATTCTGGCGCTGCAGACCAGCCTGACCGCGTCCTACCAGACCACGGCGATGCTCTATCAGATCAACCTGACCAAGTATCTCTGAACCAAAGCATCGCTGAACCAGGTGTCTCTGATCGCGGCCACGCCTGCCCGATAACGCGAAAGCCCCCGCAGGCGGGGGCTCTTTCATGTCGGGCGCAGGCGTGGCCTTGTCAGGCCGACCGGCTGCGCGGCGGCCTGGCAAGGCTCTGCTTGACCTTGATGCGGCGGGCGTCGTCGAGCAACTCGTTTTCGTGAGCGATCAACCGCCGGGATTCCTTCAGCGCGTGATAGAGGTCGCCGTTGAGGATATGGTTGTTGATCGCCTCGATGAAGGGCCACGAACTCGGCGCCGCGCTGAGAACGTCCTTGATGAGGTTGAAGTAGGTCGGATGATGCGTCATCGGGTCCGGCGACAGGTACATCAACTGCACGGCGAGATAGATGAGCTTCGCCGGAGTGTCGGCGGTCGCCGACGTCATGATGTCCTTTTCGCGCAGGATCGGAATGCGTTCGCCCTCGATCAGCAGCTTGGCGCGCTGATCGGTATTGGTAATGACGCAGGAGCCGATGATGACGCGCTCGTGCGGTTTCAGTTCGACCTTCAGCGCCATGGCAGTCTTTCTCCTCGGGCGATTTCTGCGCGTGTCGTCGCGGCGCGCGCCGCAAGGCCCGTCACGTCGATGCGCCGGCGCGTCGGACCGTGATGCCGGCATCCTTCCCGATCATGATTAACGAATTGTAAACGCGGGTCGATGCCCCAAACCGGCCGGATGCGAAATCCGCAACGGCTGCAATGATATCCCGCGCCCGCCGGTGCGTATGCACGGGGATTCGGAATCCGAAGAGTCGATCGAACTGGAGCATAGGAGTTCATGCTTTTTTAGAGTCTTGGTTCCAGTGTAGCGCGGTCGTCCGATGGAAAATGATCGGCGCTACGCACGCACACCACGTTCACACCAGAAAGGTATGACAATGTCCGGTATCGTTCTTTCGGCTTCGGTCCGCCAGAACCTGCTCTCGCTTCAGTCCACCGCCGACCTGCTCTCCGTGACGCAGAACCGCCTTGCCACTGGCAACAAGGTCAACTCGGCGCTCGACAACCCGACCAACTTCTTCACGGCGCAGGGCCTCACCAACCGCGCCAGCGACATCAACAACCTGCTCGATTCGATCGGCAACGGCGTTCAGGTGCTGCAGGCCGCCAACACCGGCATCACCTCGCTGCAGAAGCTGGTGGATACCGCCAAGTCGATCGCCAACCAGGCGCTGCAGGCGACCTCGGGCTATTCGAGCAAGTCGAAGCTGACCACTGCTTCCCTGGGTGCGACGGCGACCGCCGACAACCTGCTCGGCACCGGCGCCGATACCCCGGCGACGGCCGGCACCGTGACCGCCGGCACGTTCGCCGCCGTGGACGTGTCGGGTGCGGGCTCGGCCGCCACCGCGGCAACGGCCGTGACCGGCTCCGGCTTCAGCGCGGTCGACGTCAGCTCGGGCTCTGTGGCCTTCACGCTGAGCGTCGACGGAACCTCGCAGGCCATCACCATCGATGCGGCCGCGGTTACTGCCTATAACACCGCGCAATCCGCGTCGCTTGTTAACAGCGCGCTGTCCGCCCAGGACGTTGCCGACATCATCAACTACCAGTTCGACAACACCGGCACGGTGACGCCGGTGAGCGTGGTCGGCGGTGAGCTTCAGATCGATTCCGGCACCACCGGCGCGACCTCCAACATCACCATCACCGGCTATACCGACAGCGCCAATGGCGGCGCCGTTGGCCTCGCCAACGCCAACAACTCGGGCTCGGCTGCCGTCGCCGCCGACTCGCTGGCGTTCTCGGTGACCGTGGACGGCACGGCCCACAACATCACGCTGAGCGATGCCGTCGTCTCGGCCTACAACACCGCGAACAGCACCTCGCTCGATTCGTCGGCGCTCTCCGCCGCGGATGTCGCCGCGCTGATCAACGATCAGGTCGGTTCGGCCGTTACCACGGTTTCGAGCGGCGGCGCGCTGGTCTTCACGTCGGGCACCACCGGCTCGACCTCGTCGATCGCCACCAGCGCGGTGACGGCCGCGGGCTCCGCGACCAACACCACCGGCATCGCGGTCGCGAGCAACACCGGCGCCGATCTGATCCCCGGCAGCCTGCTGAGCGGTCAGACCCTCGATATCGCATCGACCGCCGGCGGTACGGCTGTCAGCCTGACCTTCGGTACCGGAACGGGCCAGATTTCCACGCTCGACCAGCTCAACACAGCGCTTGCCGTGAACAACATCACGGCCTCGCTGAGCACCGACGGCAAGCTGACCTTCACCACCACCAACGACTATGCCTCGTCGACGCTCGGCGCCTTCACCGGCACGGCGACGGGTGCAACCGGCGCGTTCGGCGTGGTGGCGGTGGCTGGTCCGGTGGCCGATGCCAACGCGCAGAACACCCGCGCCAACCTGATCAGCCAGTACAATCAGGTGATCGACCAGATCAAGACCACCGCGCAGGATGCATCCTTCAACGGCGTCAACCTGCTCAATGGCGACCAGCTCAAGCTGGTGTTCAACGAAACCGGCAAGTCCACCCTGACCATCCAGGGCGTCACCTTCGATCCGGCCGGCCTCGGCCTGGCGACCCTGACGAAGGGCACCGACTTCCTTGACAACGCCGGCACCAACAAGGTGCTGGGTTCGCTGAACGATGCGTCCAGCGCGCTGCGTTCGCAGGCATCGAGCTTCGGTTCGAACCTGTCGATCGTGCAGATCCGTCAGGACTTCAACAAGAACCTGATCAACGTGCTGCAGACCGGCTCGTCGAACCTGACGCTGGCCGACACCAACGAGGAAGCGGCGAACAGCCAGGCGCTGGCGACCCGTCAGTCGATCGCGGTGTCCGCGCTGGCGCTGGCCAACCAGTCGCAGCAGAGCGTTCTGCAGCTCCTGCGCTGATCGGCGCGCGAAGGACCGGCAACGGTCCAGCGCGAATTCGAGAAACAAACGGCGGGGGCGACCCCGCCGTTTTCATTTGAGGGCGCGTTCGTTTGAGGGCGCGCCGGCGGCGGGGACGCGCCCGAATTCGGACACAGCCGAAAACACGCGGTAACCATATCTAAAGGGCCGGAACATAGACTCCATCCCGTTGAATGTCTTTGTCTATTGCCCCATCGAGGTCTTGAATGTCGAATGCCGCTTCCGCCTATTCGCGCACGTCTCACACGACGGCGTCGCCCCGTGACATCGAAGCGCAGGCACTTCTGAAAGCGGCTCGCCAGTTGCAGGAGGTTCGGGATAACTGGACGGGCCCCGATATGAACATGCACAACGCGCTGCTGTTCAATCGCAGGCTGTGGTCGATCTTCATGAGCGCGGCGGAAAGCGCGGACAATCCGCAGCCGCTCGAGGTGCGCCAGAACATCGCCAATATCGGCGTGTTCGTGATGAAGCAGACGGTCGACATGCAGACCGAGCCGGACCCCACCAAGCTGAAGTCGCTGATCGACATCAACTGCAATATCGCCGCGGGCCTCTCCGGCCGCTCCTGACCGGCACCTCCGGCATGTCGAGCATCTGGAACATCATCTCCTCGAACTACGTGACGGCCGGGGGCACCGTTCCCTCGAACTCGAAATATGTCGCGGTCGATGCCGACAAGTACGAGGGGAGCTGGAACGGGCAATATGCCAACGGCCAGAAGTTCGAGGTCGCGATCTCGAACGTCAACGGCTTCCGCGCCAGGGTGAAATACACCAGCGGCACCACCGTGAAATATCAGGACGTGCTGATCCGGGACGATGCGTTCCGGATCGGCGACTCCAAGTTCCTGCTGATGGGGAACGACAAGGCGATGGTCGCGACCGTCGCCACCAATCCCGTCACCGGCGTGTCCACGCTCGAGAAGGCGCAGGCGACGCGGGACTAGAGCGTGACCTTTCCCGAAGGCCGGTTTCCGCTTCTCGGGATCATGCTCTGGTCACGCCGTGCGGTCCGCCTCCCGTTCGCGCGCCCGATCCGCCTTCATCATGTCGAGGGTGCGGAAATAGGCGCGCCGCCGCAGGATGGCTTCCTCCGGATATTGCCGGACCACCAGGCTGGTCCGGTTATCGACCACCTGATAGACGATCGTCCTGGACGAGCGATCCAGGACGACCTGGTGCGACGTGGTTCCGCCCGGCCCGGGTTGGGAGTCGTTGCGCAGCCGCGAGGAGGCGTTGCCCGCCGACACCGTCTGGTGCGGCGGCAATTCGGTGGCGACAGCGTCCTGCGGCGCTTCGCTGGCCGGTGGCGGCAACGCCGCGGCGGCAGCGCCGACCGGCTTGATGTTGAAATCTGTACCCATCGCAGTCTCCGAGCCTGCCGTGAGTCAAATCCCAACCCCTCTCCGTAGACAAGTATGGGGGGCACTTCTCAACGCCCCGTTAGGAAACGCGATGAACGGCGCGCTGCCGCGCGCGGCGCGAATTGATGCAAATGCGATGGAAGTTCGTGACCTGTGCGCGTCGAGAAACGCCTTCGTCATTCCGGGACGCGCCGCCTGGCGCGGGCCCGGAATCCATACGTTTGGCGGTGGTTATGGATTCCGGGTTCGCTCGTTTCACTCGCGCCCCGAAAGACGACGGCTTTAACAGCCCGCTACAGCGAACGGCTCACCGCCAGCGGCGCCATGTGCCGGGCGCCGGGCGCGGTGCGCTGGCCGTTCGCCGCATAGGTGCTCGGCATGTTGCGCTTCTGCATTTCGACATTGACGCCGCGAACGATGCCTTCGGAGACCGCATGCGCGGTGGCGAGCACCGTCAGGTTGACCTGGAGGATCGCGCGAAACACGTCGTGATGGCGATTGAGCGTCGACATCAGGTCGGGTGATGCGGCCTTGAACTGGTCGCGGCCGTTCTTCACGGCCGTCACCAGCATGACGTAGTGCCGGGACAGTTCGGTCTTGCGCGCATCGAGCGCGATGGCGTCGGCGAGCTTGCCGGCGCGCACCAGTTCGGTTTCCTGCTCGATCACTTTCAGCAGCGCTTCCATCGCGTCGATCAGGTCGGAGGCCAGCTTGCGCGGATCGGTTGCCGCTGCCGTCGCGGCCGGCTGCTGCGAAGGATGGAGCTGCATCGTGATGTCCCTTTGCGGTCAGCTTGCCTGATTGGCCTGTTGCAGGATGAGCGTGCGATAGACATCGCTGGAAATTCCGACGCCGCCGGATTGCGCGAAGTTGCGCGCATATTGCTCGGTCAGCATCGAGCGCCACACGCCGGTGCCGGGGCTGTCGCCGAACGGCCCGCCGCCTTTGATGCCGGTGGTCATCTGCGCGAACATGGTGTTGAGGAACATCGCCTCGAAATCCTGCGCCGTGGCTTTCGCCTTGGCCTTGGCTTCCGGCGACACCTTCGCCAGCGCGGCTTCGAGCAGCAGGTCGGCCTGGCCGTTGACCTGGCCGCTGACCTGGGGGCGGGCGGCGGGGGCGAACGTGTTCATCACATCACCTCGATGTCGGCTTCGATGGCGCCGGCGGCCTTGATCGCCTGCAGGATGCCGATCAGGTCGCGCGGGCCGATGCCGAGGCCGTTGAGGCCGTCGACCAGTTCCTGCAGCGAGACGCCGCTCTTCACCATGGCCAGCTTCTTGCCGTCCTCCTGCACGCCGACGCGGGTGTTCGGCGTCACGCGGGTGCGGCCGCGCGACAGCGGATTGGGCTGGCTGACCTGCGGGCTTTCGGAAATCGAGACCGTGAGGTTGCCCTGGGCCACGGCAACGGTGGCGACGCGGACGTCGCGGCCCATCACGATGATGCCGGAGCGTTCGTCGATGATGATCCTCGCGGTATTGTCGGGCTCGACCTGCAACTGCTCGATCTCGGTCAGCAGCGCGACGACGTTGCCCTTGAACTCCTTCGGGATGGAGAGCTGCACGGTCGAGGGATCGATCGGCTCGGCGGTCTTGGTGCCGAGATAGTCGTTGACCGCGGCGGCGATGCGCTTGGCGGTGGTGAAGTCGGCATTGCGCAGCGCCAGGCGGACGTTGGGCAGGCGATTGAGCGCGAAGTCGATCTCGCGCTCGACGATGGCGCCGTTGGCGATGCGACCGTTGGTCGGCACGCCCTTGGTGATGCTGGCGGCGGCGCCCTCCGCCGAAAAGCCGCCGATCGCGAGCGAGCCTTGCGCCACCGCATAGACGTTGCCGTCAGCGCCGAGCAGCGGCGTCACCAGCAGGGTGCCGCCCTGCAGGCTCTTGGCGTCGCCGAGCGCGGAGACGGTGACGTCCATCCGGGTGCCCTGGGTGGCGAAGGCGGGCAGGTTGCCGGTCACCATCACGGCCGCGACATTGCCGGTGCGGATGGTGGCGCCGCGGATGTTGACGCCCATCCGCTCCAGCATCGCCTGGAGCGACTGCTTGGTGAACGGGATGTTGTTGAGGGTGTCGCCGGTGCCGTTGAGGCCGACCACGAGGCCGTAGCCGACGAGCTGGTTCTGCCGCACGCCCTCGACATTGGCGAGATCCTTGATGCGGGAGGTGGCGTGGGCCGGCGAAACCGGCACGGCGAGGCCAAGCGCCAGCACTGCCACGCAGGCTGCGTGGACGATCGTTGCCATCAAGTCCCTGATACGCACGGCCGGCATCCTCTGCTCCCCGCTGAGGTCGTCATTGCGCCGGTCCCGTCTCCCCAGAGGGACCAGCTCGCCGTTAACCATGCGAGCACCGTGCCAGCGCCCTGATTTATAATAAGATATTGAAATATATTAATTAAACTGTTCGACACGTGGGCCGGCGCATCGCGTCATGGTTGACGAAACTGCCGGTGCCGGCAGTTTTTGCCGGGTCGTTTACCGGCTGTTAACCATAAACCGCCACGGTTCTCCGGTGGGGGATGCCCCTCCTGCTGGAACCGAGCGATGCGAATCTATGGACCGAATGGCACGACGCCGGGTGCGCCCGCGGGCGGCGCCCGGCGTGCCGGCACCACCGGCTTTTCGCTGCCGGACATGAACGCGGCGGCCGAAACCCGCGCGCCGGTCGCGCCGCGGGCCGCGGCCGGCATCGATGCGCTGTTGGCTTTGCAGGGGGTCGAAGATCCGGTGGAGCGCCGCAAGCGCTCGGTGCAGCGGGGCAGGGGCGCGCTCGACGTGCTCGACGAACTCAAGATCGGCCTGCTCGCCGGCACGCTCGACGGGTCGACGGTGACGCGGCTGCGGGATGCGGCCGCCGGCCTCAAGCTGTCCTCCGGCGATCCCGGGCTCGACGCCGTGCTGTCCGAGATCGAATTGCGGGTCGAGGTCGAACTCGCCAAGGCCGGCCGCATCTGACACAGCCTCATTCTGCTTGGGGGGGGGGCGGCCGGATCGGACGCGCCCGATGCCCGTGGAACGCCTGCGGCGGGGCTATCGGTGCCGCTGCAGGCGGTTCCGTCTGGATAACCCCGCCGGGCCGCCTCGTGGGCTCGCCGGGTTATTGTCTGTCACCGGCGTGCGCTATATAAGCTGCCGCGCGCTCGGGCATTTTCCGGGCGGCTGGTGGAGTGGAATGCCATTCGCTGCCCACGTAACCGCAGGTTTCGAAGGCGAATGTCATGTCTGCATGCCACCAGCGGCATATGATTGCTGGTGGGTTCGATTCGGACTTTCGCGGCGGCGGTCGTCGCAGGCGGGATGTCGGGTCGGGCCACGCGCAAAGACTGATGATGGATCGGCCATGGAGATCGGCCATGGAGATCGGCCTTGGAGATCGGCCTTGGAGAAGTTGAAGAATTATCGACCCACCGAAAAAGAGCCTTTCATGAACGACCGCCAGCGCGAGTATTTTCGCGCCAAGCTGCTGGCGTGGAAGGACGAGATCATCAAGGAAGCGAAGCTCACGCTGCAGACCCTGCAGGAAGAGAACGTCAATCATCCTGATCTGGCCGACCGCGCGTCGTCGGAGACCGACCGCGCGATCGAATTGCGGGCGCGCGATCGCCAGCGCAAGCTGATTTCCAAGATCGATGCTGCGTTGCAGCGGATTGAGGACAATACCTACGGCTATTGCGAGGAGACCGGCGAGCCGATTTCCCTGAAGCGGCTCGAGGCCCGCCCCATCGCCACCCTTTCGGTGGAGGCGCAGGAGCGGCACGAGAAGCGCGAGAAGGTCTATCGCGACGAGTAGGTCGCGGTGACTGCGGATCGCTTCGATGGGCCCCGTGGGGCCGCCGGGACGCAAGATACAACCGCCGACGGCCCCGTGCGGCACAATTGAAATCGTGGCCGGTCCCTCTTGGAGCGTTCGATCCGGCCAACCCTGTGCGGCGAGACGGATGATAGTCCGCCTGCGTCGGCGTGCAATTGAAGTCGCTTCTTAACCTAACCGATCAAGGTTACCGGGCAGCATTCCAGTTTGTCCCGGAGCTTGTGCCCGGGCGGCACTATCGCGTGTCGAAGACGCACATGAATACGCTTCCGGCGCCGATCCGGATGGGTGCGCCCCGGCCGGAATCACGGCCAGGGCTTTCTTCTGCGGCCTTTCAGGGCTTTTCCAGCGTTTCATGTTTTGATGGAAACACCATGAGGCGTCATTGCCGGGCATAGCGGTTTGAAGAACGGCGTCGCTCCCGCTCGGCTGTGTGAAGAACGGCGTCACTCCCGTTTGCCTGTGGAGCCGGCAATCCATCATTTTTTGAAAAGATGGATGCTCGGATCGAGTCCGGGCATGACGACGGATGCTACGGATATTCTCCGCATCTGCTGGATTCCGGATCGCCGCTTATGCAGCGTCCGGAATGACCACAGCGCGTTCTCGGCAGCCCTTTAGCCGTTCGGCGATCGCGGCTTCGTCGCTCGCCTGTGGGGCGAGCGTGCGGCATGCGGGCGCGTTCCCTGCGGCGGCGCGGTTTCCGCCGTCACCACCGGCGGCGGCGCGTCGAGGCAGCCGCGGAACAGGACATAGTTCATGCAAGGGGCCTTGGCGCCGGCCGAGGCTCTCGGGTCGGTCGCGACCGCGGGCGGCATTGCGGCCATCGCGCGATTGACCGCCTGCCGCTCCATCTCCGCGCCGACGCCGATCTCGCAATGCACGCCTTCGGACCGCAGCGCCAGCGCCGCATCCGGATCGTTGCAGAGGATCTGGGTCGCAGCCTTGCGGTGCCCGAGATTGTAGAGCGTGCGCGAGAACAGCCGAAGGTTACAGCCACGGTCGGTCACCGTGCTGGCGATCGTGATACCGACGCCGCCGCCGGCGCCGCCGACGCTGGTGCTGCCGAGGCAGCTTTCGATGCCGGCCGCGGCCAGGCTCGGAGCGACCACCGCGGTGGTGCGCGTGTTGGCCCTGGCGCTCAGGGTGTTGCCGCTGCCGTTGCCGTTGCCGTTGCCGTTGGCGGTGCCAACGTTGCCGTTGCCGTTATTGCTGCCACTGCCGACCTGGGCCTGCGCACCCGATACGATGAGCAGCAGCGCCGAAGCGATCACGAAAATCCTCACCCCACTCTCCTGTTCGATTGTCCCACATGTTCGTCCCATGTGTTCCTGCCACATGTTCAGGCGTCCACATGTCCCGTATGGCGCTATGGTAGGGGCGAATTCCGCCTTGGGGAACTGGATGGCCCCCTTTCTCCCCACGGTGGGACCAAAGAATCCGCGAGTGTGGCTCGGTTGCGTCACGTTGGGGCGCAAAGGCCGAGGCCGAGGGCCCAAAATGGTGGAAAAGCGATCGCCGGCGGCAGGTTCCGCAAGATCTCCGGGGCTTTCGCGCACGGCATGTCCCCGGGCCTGACCCGGGAACCGATGCCGATTCGCGTCCGGCGGGGCGGGGCGGCCCCGGGCCGGAGCCGCTGTTCCGGGGTATCGCGGCCGGCTTCGCGCGCGGTGCGGGCGGCGGACGAAAACGGCCTCCAGCAGGGGTGGCTAGCGAGGTAATCAAGGCGCTCGGACCCTTCCCATTGGTACAAGGCGCAGCCGTTATTTTGATCTTGCTGGGCGGGTTCTACCTCATGTCCAGAGGATCGAAAGACAGCGGCACTGTTCGCGAGTCTGTTCCGCAATGGCTCATGAATGGGGCCGCTGCACGATATGATGGCCGCGGTCCACGACGCTGCGGAGCAGGGCCGGCAGCAAATGGACCTGCTCCGCCGTATCAAAGAGCTACTCAGCGAGCAGTTGCGCGAGATCAAGAAATCGAAAGCGACGATTGAGGCTATCCTGAACGAATCCAGAATGCGATGACCATGGCAGATTAATGCTGTCCGCCCTTTGTTGCTTGTTTTTGATCCAGATCAACGCCAATTTCGCGTAGCAATTCAAGTTTTGACATTTCCAGAAGATAAGGCAGAAATGACAAATTGAGTTCTTTAGCCATACAATGAGCCTGGCCAATTGCTTGATCGATACTTTCCAGTTTTTCCAAGCGTTCTCTCGCGACCATTTGGGGCCTCTATGCATTCATCTGACGATGAGCCGATCCAGAGCCTAAACGATGTGCTCGCGCTGATGCGCGATGCAGATGGCTTGGGTAGTCCAACGGAAGGCTTGCGGCTCATTCATGCATTTCGAAAAATTAAAGACAAAGCGCTACGCCAGCAGGTAATTGATTTGGCCGAGTCTCTGGCGCAGCGGTGATGAACGTTAAGCGGCCAGCGCCGACTGAGCGGTACCGCGCACCTCCTGGAGTTTTGCCAATGTGCGCCGGTCGAATGTAGCCACTACAGCGAGAACCGAATCCTTTCCGATCTGCTGGGGGAGGCCGAGTGGCCTGACTCGGAAATGAAGCTGCACTAACCGAAGCAGCCAGATAGGGTTCATCTCAATGATGATCTTGTCCGTACCGTTCTCCAGACCCCACTCAACGATGGCAGAAAGCAGCATGTTGCCGACCGGACTAAGAATGCGTCCGCGATCACGGTGCTTTTTGGCGACGCAATAGCGCGTCCATTCCCACGTGTCCTCTGAGCGCGGGAGCCCTTCTTCGCAGAGGTGCGGGAGAACCTCGGACAGGATGTGAGGTTGCAGCGACGGGAGCATACGCTGATATCCCAGCACGGTACCATTCTCGATGTACAGCATGTGTACAGCATGCTCATCGTCGAACTGATCGATCTCCCTGCCGTCCGGTTTCCGAAGGTCTTCCCACCCCATTTCATCGACGAAGACTGCGTGCCGCAACCGATACGCCTGCTCCATTTCGTCTTTGAACTCGTGGATGTTGTCCTTAGTCACGATGGTAATCATTGATTCTCCCTCAGCTTGGTCCATGAAGGAGATTGGACAACGCGGTAATTCTTGAAAGTACGGAATTTCGTACCTTGACTATGTGATGAGCTTTTGGCGCAGCGCGAGCGCTACTGCATGTGTTCGATTCGCTGCGTTCAGTTTCCTTTTTATGTTTCTGGCCATTTTGTCGACGAGGTGTTCTGAGACGTTGAGAATAACGCTTATTTCCCAGTCACCTTTCCCCTCTGCGAGCCAATGTAAAACATCAAGTTCGCGAATGGTCAGACGTGTTCGCTCACGGTCATCGTTGAGGGTGAGGGCGCGGACGAGTGCAAACGTTGAGGTGAGTTGGAGTTTCTTTCGAGCCAATGGCGGCAGTTCGACGCGTTCTCCAGCCAGCGAGAACCCGGCCTTAAGGCCATCAAGTGTCACCATCGGTATTGTTAGGCCATGACCAAGCTTGAAGTCGCTGGCTTCGTTCATGACGCGCATTGCGCGGTTGTCGTCACGATAGATCGGCTCAAGCTCAGACCATAAGAATGGTTCGGTTGATGAATTAACGCGGTCTATTGTTGGGTCTTCGAATAGATAGTTTTGCGTGAAGTATCGCTGGCTCCACTCTTCTGGCCAGTCCTGCATGATGACGTTCGCGATCTGTTGTTCTGGCGTCATTCCAGGAAAAGGAATCGTCCCAGCAAGCACGTTGGTGCAGCCGTACTGCGCAGCCTCATTA
>JAGRLZ010000113.1 GCA_020441545.1 Xanthobacteraceae bacterium
AGAATTCCCGGGTGGCGCCGGTCAGGATCGCGCCGGGATCGGCATTGACGAACAGCTTCGGCACATCGTTCGCCGCCATCCATTCGGAATAGTCCCTGACGATCGCGACCACGTCCGCCGGTTCGCCGGCGATCGGGATCTCGCGCGGCCAGGTCAGGGTGGGCCACCGATCCTCAGCCGCCTGGAACGGCCTGCGGTACTCCGCCATCTCCGCCTCGCTCAGCTTGCGGAGCACCGAGCCGGGCAGGACGCGCTCGACGAACAGGTTGCGCTCCAGGATCATCTGCTCGCCCTTGTCGGAGCGGAAGCCCTGGAACACCGGCGTCGCGGACGGGCTCCATTCCTCCCAGCCGGCGACCGGCCGCACGATCGCTTCCATATAGGCGATGCCGCGGACGCGATCGCGGTGCCGGTTGGCCCAGTCGAAGCCGAGCGCGGAGCCCCAGTCATGCACCACGAGGACCACGGGCTCCTCGCCCACCACCGCATCGATGAAGTCCCACAGGTGGTCGCGATGCGTGGTGAAGCGATAGGTATCCGGCTTCGGGTCCGGCAGCTTCCCGGAATCGCCCATGCCGATCAGGTCCGGCGCGATCAGCCGGCCGCGACCTTCCAGCTCGGGGATGACGTCACGCCACAGATAGGACGAGGTCGGATTGCCGTGCAGGAACAGCACCGGCGCGCCGGCGCCGCGTTCGTGATAGGCCATGCGCCGGCCACGCACATCGACGGTCGTCTTTGCCAGCGGAGCTTCCGACATCTTTCGATTTCACCTTACCTGTTGAAGGCCATTTACCAGTTGAAAGCCATCAGAATGGCCAGTCCGAACCCGGTGAGATGATGCAACGCCTGGTCGATGCCGATCAACCACCAGAACCACTGATGCTCCGACGTGACATCGAACCGCGCCACGCAGTACCCCTTGGCGCGATCGATGACGACGTGAGCCGCGAAGTCGATCAGCCCGACGAACCAGAAGCGCGGCGCGATCGCCATCACCAGCACCGTCGTCAGCGTGAAATGGATCAGGCAATGGGTGAGGAGCGGCAGCGCCCAGCCTTGCTTGCTGTCCTTGCCGAAGGCCATCCATTGATTTTGCAGAAGGAAATCGGCGACGACGTGCTTGGCGGTGAGCAGCAGCATCCATCCTGTCAGCGCGCCGATCTCGACCGACGATGTCATTGAGGGGATCGTCATGGAGGGGATCAGCAAGTCGATGCCCTTCAACTGGACCGCGATGATCTTGGATCGAAGCGTTTCAAAATCATGAGCATGACCGATTCTGAAATCCGAAAGCAGGTGACGGGCGAAAGACCGCGACGCATCGTTTCCTCATCCCGCCCGGTTTCCTCATCCCGCCCCGCGCGTTCGTCACGACCGATCCGGAAGCCGACACCGAGGCCGCGACCTTGATGCCGCGACCTTAATGACATTTTCGCGTTTTCCAAAGCGCCATCACGCCTTGACAATCCTTTCGGGCGTCCTACGCGGACGGCGCCGCGCGCTTGCGGATCGTCTCCACCGCCGCCGCCACCCCGCCGGGCGAGTCCGAGGCGGCGCGCGCCTCGCCCATCGCGGCCGCGATATCCGGCAGCGCCAGCTTGCGATCGAAAGCCGGCCTGACCAGGCCATCGATGATCGCGCACCAATCCGCAACGCCGCGCCGATAGCCGGCACCGTCGCCGGCGATCATGGTCGCGGAGGCGACGATCTCCGGAACCGCCGCCGGTTGCCGGGTCAGGCCGCGATCGATCATGTGCAGCCAGTGCTCGACCCAGGCACGCTCCCGCGCATATCGCGGCGAGAACAGGCGCCAGCGCCGCAGGCCCGCCAGCCGGCGGAGGCCGAATCGCCCCCACGGGCGCGTCGCCCTGAAACGCAGCGGCTTCGACGCACGGCACCATTGGCTCCAGTCGACACCGACGACCGGGATCGTCAGGAGCGGCGCCGGCAGGCAGGCGACGACATCCTCGAGCAGGACGGCTACAGAAGTATCGGCGGCGCTGTCGGCACCGGCCGCGCAAAGCGCGCGATGCGCCCGCGCGATCGGGTCGTCATAGCACATCCGCACCAGCATCAGCCTCGCGATCTCCGCACACATCGCCTCGCCGACATCGCGCCGCCGCGAGAACCGTCGCAGGCGCTGCAAATAGAGCACGGCATAGCCGGGCCCCTGATAGGCGACCAGGCGCGCGATGGCGTCCGCGACCAGGTCGTGCAGCGCCGGCGGCAGCCCGGCGGGAACCTGCGGGCGCGGCGTATCGTCGGCCCCGATCAGGTCCAGCAACAGATAGCGGAACGATGCCAGGACGCCGGTCACGGAGCCTCCCTTAACAACGTCACGTCCGCAAGCTCACGCCGGCGCCGGGCGCGATGCGAGCGGCACGCCCGGCGGCGTACGCTCGGCCAGTTGCTCCTCGAGACGGCCGATGTTCTCGAACAGCCGCGCGCTCGCAAGCTTCAGGAAATAGAAGCCGAATTCGGGGTTCTGCACATAAAGCTCTTCGACCTGGCTGTAGCTGACACTCAGGACATCGCCGGCCTCGACGCATTCCAGCGTCTGGGTGCGGGCATTGGTCGGCGACAGCATGCCGAGCTCGCCGACCAGCGCCCCCACCGGCAGCTCGATCTCCGATTCGACCAGCCTGAAACGGCCGCTGACGATGTAATACATGTCCTCGGCCTTTTCGTCCTTGTAGAACAGCACCTCGCCGGCGGTGCATTTCCGCTCGGTCATGAAGGGCTTGAGCCAGTCCATCGACAGGTCGCTGTTGACCGAGCGCTTCACGTCGCGCACCAGTTGCAGCATCTGGTGCAGGCGATAGACGTTCAGCGGCAGCAGGATGCCGTGCAGGACCAGGGTCGGATAGTGGCGCATCGGAATCGCCAGCGCGATCAGCGTGACGTTCGCCAGGATGCCGAAGATCCGCAGCGGAATCATCGTCGTCATCGTATAGGTCGCGACGACGAAGATCGTGGCGAACAGACCCGTGGTGTGCGCGAGATGCGACATGTCCATGGCAACCATCCCTGCAAATGGCACGCGGCCGCGCGCGGGCGTCGAAAACGCATCCGGCCACGCCGCGCGCCGCAATCGGCGACGAATGACCCGGCAATATACGAGATGGAACCCGCAAGTCATACGTCCGGGGCAGCGCATTTTTTGTGCCGTTGACGCATCCGGCCCTGGCGGTGCAGTGTCCGCCGGCGCGGCCACGGCCAGGCGACAGGCGCCGC
>JAGRLZ010000114.1 GCA_020441545.1 Xanthobacteraceae bacterium
ATGAAGTGTCTTGCCGTCTGGACGAGTTGCATCATCGGCGCGCTGGCGATCGTCTATGCCGCGCTTCATCTCTATGCGATGCTGACCGCGCCGCGCATCACGCCCGGCGATCCCATCGAAATCTATCGCGATCCCGATGCGCCGAAATATTCGGCGCTTCCCCTGACTACGCGGTCGCGGCCATGCCGCGATAGTCGCCACTGCCGGCCGGCGTGATCGGCAGGCCGCCGTCGGCATATTCGTTGAGCTTGTTGCGCAGCGTCCGGATCGAGATGCCGAGGATGTTGGCCGCATGGGTGCGGTTGCCGAGGCAATGCTTCAGCGTTTCCAGGATGAGGTCGCGCTCGACGTCGGCGACGGTGCGCCCGACCAGGGCGCGCGTCACCTGCTCGGCCGCCATGGTGGCGTGGGCGACGGCCGGCGCCGATCTGGCGAGATCGAGGCGGTCGCCGTCCGGTGTCAGGATGGCGTCGGGACCGATCTCGTCGCCGTTCGCCATCAGCACCGCGCGATGCAGGGTGTTCTCCAGTTCGCGGACGTTGCCTTGCCAGCGATTGCCGGTCAGCACGCGCCGCGCCTCCGCCGAGATCGGCCGCACCGGCACGCCGTTGGCCTCGGCGTATTTCCTCGCGAAATGCTGCGCCAGCTCCATGATGTCGGCGGGGCGTTCGCGCAGCGGCGGCAGCTTGAGGTTGACGACGTTGAGGCGGAACAGCAGGTCCTCGCGGAATCTGCCTTCGCGCACCGCATCCGCCAGGTTGCGGTTGGAGGTGGCGATGATGCGGATATCCACCGGCACCGGGCGGGTGCCGCCGACGCGGTCGATCACCCGTTCCTGGATCGCCCGCAACAGCTTCGATTGCAGCCTCACATCCATCTCGGAGATTTCATCGAGCAGCAGCGTGCCGCCATTGGCCTCCTCGAACTTGCCGATGCGCCGCGCGATCGCGCCGGTGAAGGCGCCTTTCTCGTGGCCGAACAATTCGGATTCCAGCAGGTGCTCGGGGATCGCCGCGCAGTTCACCGAAATGAACGGCTTGCGCGCCCGTTGCGAACGGCCGTGGACATAGCGTGCCAGCACCTCCTTGCCGGTGCCGGATTCGCCGGTGATCATCACCGAGGCGTCCGAGCCCGCGATCTGCTGCGCCAGCTTGATGACCTTGGCGGTGGCGTCATCGCGATAGACCAGATCGCGGGAATCGTTGGCGACCGCGGCGAGCACCGCGGCGATCAGCTCGGGGTCCGGGGGCAGGGGGATGTATTCCTTGGCGCCGGCATGGATCGCCGCCACTGCGGCCCGGGCGTCGCTGGCGATGCCGCAGGCGACGATCGGAACGTGGATGTGCTCGGCTTCGAGCCGCATCACCAGGTCGCGGATATCGAGGCCGACATCGACCAGCAGCAGGTCGGCGCCCTTGCCGCCGCGCAGCACGCGCATCGCCGGCTCGATGCCTTCGGCGTGGGTCACCGAGGCGCCGTTGTCCATCGCGATCTTGGTTGCGGTCGTGAGCTGGCCCTTGAGGGTGCCGACGATGAGAAGCCGCATGATAGTCTCCTGTTATTCCCGAGCCGCCGCGTGTCCGCGCGTGTCAGGCGCGCTCCGCCTTGATGATTTCCGTCATGGTGACGCCGAGCTTGTCCTCGACGAGCACGACCTCGCCGCGTGCCACCAGGCGGTTGTTGACGTAGATGTCGATGGCCTCGCCGACCCGGCGGTCGAGTTCGAGCACGGTGCCGGGGCCGAGCTTGAGCAACTCGCCGACATCCATCCGCGAGCGGCCGAGCACGGCCGAGACCTGCACCGGCACGTCGAACACCGCCTCGAGATCGGATGCGGCGCGCGAGACGACGCCGTCGTCGCGATCGGCATCGTCCACCATCGGCGGTGCGTCTGCCGCGTTGAGATCCTGCAGCGGGACTTTGCTGTCGCTGTCGCTCATATCGGTGTCCCCGTTTCCCTCTATCCGCGCGAGGCGAGATAGGTCTTGACCAGTTCGGTGATCCTGGCGTCGATGGCGGCGCGCTCGCGCACCACTCCGCCGTCGGCCCATTCAATGCGGCAGTCGCCGGCCTCGATGTCGGGCTCGGCAAGGATAATCAGCCGGCCCTGAAAGCCGCTGTGCTTCGCCAGTTGCTCGAAGCGGGGCTGCGCCGCCTCGTAGAGTCGCTCGTTGATGCGGATGACCAGGTGCGGCGTCGCGACGAGATGGCGGAAGCAATCGGTGACCAGGGTTTCGATGTTGGCGAGCGGATCGGTTGCGACCAGTTCGCCGGCGAGCTGCCGGGCAGCGGCGACCGCGACATCGACGGCTTCCGACGTCATGCGACTTTCGATCTCGCCCATGCGCTTTGCGATCGCCTGGACGCTGCCTGCGATCTGCTCGAAGGCCGCGGCGGCGCGCCGCTCGCTTTCCGCCGTCGCTTCGCGCTGGGCGGCCTCGCGCCCGGCGCGATAGCCGCGCGCTTCGGCGTCGGCGATCTGCCGGGCGACGTCGGCGGCGCCCGCCGCGCGTTCGCGGCCCGCATCCGGCGCGGAGAAGTCGACATCGAACAGGAATTTCTGGGCCCGCACGCTCATCAGTACACCAATTCGTCGTCGGCGCGGTTCTTCGACAGCATGATCTCGCCGCGGGCCGCCAGGTCCTTGGCCAGATTGACCATCAGCGCCTGCGCCTCGTCGACATCGCGCAGCCGGACCGGACCGAGCGCGGCCATGTCGTCCATCAGCATCTTGCCGGCGCGCGACGACATGTTGCCCAGGAAGAAGCCGCGCACGTCCTCGTTGGCGCTTTTCAGCGCGATGCCGAGCTTGTCCTTGTCGACATGGCGCATCAGGGTCTGCGCCGATGCGGCGTCGAGCTTGACCAGATCGTCGAATGTGAACATCAGCGCCTTGATGCGCTCGGCCGAGTCGCGGTTTTCCTCCTCGAGCGCCGTGATGAAGCGGGTTTCGGTCTGGCGGTCGAAATTGTTGAAGATCTCGGCCATCACCTCATGGGCATCGCGGCGGCGGGTCTGCGACAGGTTCGACATGAACTCGCTGCGCAAGGTCTGTTCGACGCGCTCGATGACCTCTTTCTGCACCGCTTCCATCTTCAGCATGCGCCCGATGACGTCGAGCGCCATGTCCTCGGGCAGGATCGCGAGCACGCGCGCGGCGTGTTCCGATTTCAGCTTCGACAGCACCACCGCGATGGTCTGCGGGTATTCGTTCTTGAGGTAGTTGGCGAGCACCTCCTCGGACACGTTGGAGAGCTTTTCCCACATGTTGCGTCCGGCGGGGCCGCGGATTTCGTCCATGATGCCGTTCACCCGGTCGTTGGGCAGGTATTGCTGCAGCAGGCGCTCGGTGGCGTCGAAGTTGCCCATCAGCGCGCCGGAGGCGGACATCCGGGAGACGAATTCCAGCATCAGGTCCTCGACCACGTCGGCCTCGACGGTGCCGAGCGACGACATCACCACCGACAGCTCGCGCACCTCGTCGTCGTCGAGCAGCGACCACACCTTGCCGCCGTGCTGCTCGCCGAGCGCCAGCATCAGGATGGCGGCGCGCTGCGGGCCGGTTATCGGGCGGCTTTTGGCGCGGCCGTTCTGGCGGCTGGCCAGCGTCGCGACGACGTTGGTGATGTCGCTGCTGTTGGCGGTGGCGTCGGAAGCTGTCTGCGGAACGGCCATTCAGATCACGCGGGTTCGGTAAGCCATTGACGGATGATGGAGACGGTTTCGGTCGGATTGCGTTCGGCCAGTTCGCCGACGCGGTGGACCGACTGGGCATGGACCTGGCCCTGCACCTGCGCCACATCGATCATCTGCGCGGCGGCATTGCCGGGAACGAGATTCTGTCCGGCCGGTTGCGCCGGGGCGGGCTCGGGCAGCGCCGGGGTGGGCGCGTCGGCCTGCGGCCGCGCTTCGGGGCTGAGGATGCGCTTGACCAGCGGACGCACCACCATGAACAGCACCACCAGGGCGAGCAGCATCATGACCACCATCTCGATGAGGTTCATGATGTCGTCCTTGGTGAACTGGACCATGCCGAGCAGGCCGGCGGGCTCGTTGATCGGCTGCGCCATCGGTGCTTCGGCGAAGCGGAGATTGACCACCTCGACATGGTCGCCGCGCTTCTGGTCGAAGCCGATCGCCGAGCGCACCAGCGCCGCGATGCGGTCGAGCTGTTCCTTGTCGCGGGCCTGATAGACCGTCTCGCCCTTGCCGTTCTTGGTATAGGTGCCGTCCACCAGCACGGCGACCGAGATCCGGTTGACGCGGCCGGCCTCCGTCACCTCGGTCTTGGTGGTGCGCGAAATCTCGTAATTGTTGGTTTCTTCCGTCTTCTTGCTTTCGTCGCGGTTGCTGGACGGGGCATTGTCCTGGCGCTGGTTACCGGGCAGCTCGTTGTTGACGGTGACCTGGCCGTCCTTGTTGTCGGCGCTGGTCGAGGATTCCTCGCGGGTCTGGCTGGAGCGCAGCACGCGTCCTTCGGGATCGAAGGTGTCCGAGGTCTGGGTCACCTTGTTGTAGTCGAAGTCGGCGGAGAGCTGCACCCGGGCGCGGCCGGCGCCGACCACCGAGGAGACGATCGACTCGACCTCGCCGCGCAGCCGCCGCTCGAAGTTCACGCGGCGCTCGTCGCTGGTCATGCCGCCATTGGCGGCGTCGGCGGCGGAGCCGTCCGCCAGCAGCCGGCCGGTCTCGTCGACGATCGAGATGCGTTGCGGCTTCAGGCCGTTGACGGCGGAGGCGACGAGGTGGCGGATGGCGCGCACCTGCTGCGGCTCCAGCGCGCCGCGCACCCGCAGCACGATCGAGGCCGACGGCTCGGGCGTCTCGCGGGAAAACAGCGGGCGTTCCGGCAGCACCAGATGGACGCGGGCGGCCTGAATCCGGTCGATGGCGCGGATGGTGCGGGCCAGCTCGCCTTCCAGCGCTCGAAGCTTGTTGATGTTCTGGACAAAGCTGGTCGAGCCCAGCGTATCGGACTTGTCGAAGATCTCGTAGCCGACGCCGCCGCCCTTGGGCAGGCCGCCTTCGGCCAGCTTCATCCGCAGCCGGGTCACCCTGTCCTTCGGCACCATGATGATGGCGCCGTCACTGCGCATCTCGTAAGGGATCGCCTGGCGATCCAACTCTTTGATGATGCTGGAGGAATCCTCCATGCTGAGGTCGGTGAACAGGGTCGTCATCTGCGGCGTCGTGACCCGCATGATGATGAAGCCGAAGAATCCGACCAGCGCCACGGCCACCGCGATCATCGCAGCCAGCCTCGACGCGCCGAGATTTTTGAGGAAACCCGCCAGACCCTGCACCAACCAGCCCCAAACCAGTCCCATGAGATTCGGCGCGGACGGCCGACTGGGCAAAATTTGCCCATGGGATGGTTTCCAGATGGTTAACGGCGGTTAATATCCGTGACGAAAAGCCGGACGTGCTGAAAACCGGCCACAGGAGCTGCGGCCGGTTTTCATAAAATTGGCGATGTCGAGAGGCTTATTGCCGATACTGCTGGATGCGGGTGGTTCTCAGGCCGGCCAGACCGTGCTGGTCGATGGAGAACTGCCAGGACAGAAACTCGTCCACTGTCAGCGTATAGCGGCTGCAGGCTTCCTCGAGGGACAGAAGGCCGCCGCGAACGGCTGCAACAACCTCGGCCTTGCGGCGGATCACCCACCGCTTGGTTCCGGGCGCGGGCAGGTCCGCGATGGTTAACGGACTGCCGTCGGGCCCGATGACGTACTTGACCCTCGGGCGATGGGGTTCGGTCATGGCGTACTCACAAACTCTAACCACTGAACTCACCGAAGCAATTTAGGCCGATCGGCTTAAAAATTGCCTAAGCGGAACAGTCAAATGCGAGCGAGGCCGGAGCAGGGAGCAAGCATGGACGGGCCCGGCGGAGCCGGGGGCGAATGCATCAGGAGAGGCAGCAAAGCGGTCAGGACGAGGTGCGGCCCACCACCTTCTTCACCTTGTCGATGGTGAATTGCTGGCCGCCGATCGACAGCACCGGCGGATCCTGGCTCAGGTCGGCCGAATCGACCACACCCTGAATCTCGGTCGAGATCGCGGTGGTCTGGCCCGAGGCGTCCTTGGCGGTCGCGGTCAGCGTATAGGTGCCGTCCGGCCATTGCGCGCCGTCGTTGCCGCGCCCGTCCCATGCGAAAGCCTGGTGATCGCCGGCGTTCATCGAGAAATTGCCGGTATAGACCGCCTGTCCCGCCGCATTGCTGATGGTCACCGTGACCGTGGAGGGCTTGCTGACGCCGAGCGCCCAGACCGCCTTGCCGTTTGCGAGGTTGGTGCTGCTACCGTCGACGACGGCCGTCGAGCCGACGAAGTTCAGCGCCTGCGTCGATTGCGCGGTCTTTTGCAGGCCGATGAGCGCGGAGAGCTGGTCGTTGGTCTTGAGTTGTTGCTCGACGCCGGCGAACTGCACCAGTTGCTGGGTGAACTGGTTGGTGTCGAGCGGGTCGAGCGGGTTCTGGTTCTGAAGCTGCGTCGTCAGCAGCGTCAGGAAGGTCTGGAAGTTGTCGGCGATGCCGGTGGTCTTTGTCGTCGACGAGCTCGAACCGCTCGACGACGAACTGGTCGCCGGCGCGGATATCACCGTGGTGGGAAGCGTTGCATCGACCGCCATGACGATCTCCTCAAACCCGAATGTCCAGGCCGCGCATCGTGCCGGCCGCCGATTCATATGAACGACCGGCCGCGACCGCCGACAGCGTGTCGGCGTCGGCCACGATCAGGCGGTGCGCGTTGCGGCCGGACTGTCCGTCGCTGCCGTTGTGGCCGGACGAGGACTGGTCGCGCAGGCTGAATTGCAGGCCGTTGTTGCCGGTCTTGAGGCCGGCGTCCTCCAGCGCGCGCTGCAACTGCGGCGCGTCCTGCCGCAGCATTGCCAGCGTCTCGGGGCGTTCGACCACGAGATGCGACGTGACATGGCCGTGGCGGTCGACGTCGAGCCGGACGTCGATGCGGCCCAGTTCGGCCGGATCGAGCCTAATTTCGAAACGGCTGCGGCCGTTCTGCGCATTGGCCGCGATCTGCACCGCGAGGCCGTTCAGCGGCACCGGAAGCCCGGTTGCGGCGGCGGCGCCGAGCTGGGTCGCCGGCACGGCGGTGGCCGCCGGCGCGGACACCTGCGGCTGAACCGTCGTGGCGGCCTGCAATGTGGCATCGGTGGACGGGCCTTGAGGCGCGGCGGTGCCTGCGGGCCGGTGATCGGCGGATGTGTCCTTCGCCGCGACCGCCAGACGTTGCGTGGCGTCGGCGACCTCCGGCTTGGCGGTTTTGGCGGCGTTCGCCGTCGGAGTTGCGGCGGTCCCTTGCGCATTGGCCGCCGTCGCATCCGGATCGGGCTGCTGCGGCACTGGCGGCGAGGGCGGTGCGTCGGTGAGTTTGCCGGCCCCCTTCTCAAGGTTGCCGGTGCCGGCTGCCGCCACGCCGTGCGCGGCGACATCGGCCTTAAGCGTGGGCTTCAGCAGAACCGGCTCGGCGGTCACCGCGGCCGCGACTTCGGCCTGCGCCTGCAACGCGGCGCTGGCTTCCGGCGTCAGCCTGGTGCCCGGTGCGGGAGGCGTGGTGACGGCCTTCGCGATCTCGAAATTTGTCGCGGCGATGTCGTTCGCCGCATCGGCCACCGCCCCGGCGATGGAAGTCGAGCCGGCGGCGACCGCATCCGATGCCACCTCGACCGCCGGGGCCGGTGGAGATGGAGGGGACGCCGCATCCCGCGTCGACGCCGCGATCGCAGCGGACGCGATGGCCAGTGGTCCGGTCCCGGCCGCGGCCGATGATGTCGCCACCGGGCCGGACGGGGCTGGAGCCGCCGGAACGGCGGCCGAGGGCGGAACGGCGCCGGCCGGCGTTGCCGCGGCGTCGGCGGTCTTGCCCTTGTCATCGGCCGTGGCCGTCGTCTCGCTTGCCTTTTCGCTGATCTTTTCGTTTGGCGTCTCGTTCGGCCTGGCGTCACGGGAGGCGGGCTTGCGGGCGCTGGAGGCATGAGGCTGACGGTCCGGCGCGGTTCCGTTCGCTGCCGGGCCGGCGGGCGTGCTGTCGCGCGCGGGTTCCCGGTCGCTTTGTGGGTTGCGGTCGTCGGCCGGTGCAGACCTTGCCTGGTTGCGCTCAGTGGGTTCCCGATCAAGCGCCGGCTCGATCAGCGAGGCGAACGCGCCGTCCGATCCGGCCCCGTCCGTCCCCGACATGCGGGACGGCTCGGCGCGCGGCGGCAGATTTGCGGCGGGATCGGGTGATACGCTCAACACAGGTGGGCCTCGCGGGGATATCCGGATTGCATTCCGGCTTGCATGGAGCAAGGAGCGGGCCAGCCGCGCTTGCGTGATAAGTGCAGCGATTACAAATGGTTACAGGAGTGGCCGCAACCTCGTCGCGGCGTTGTTTTTTGCCGCGCGGCAAGATTTGCCCGCTTACGGGAAGGGATGCGCCTTGCGGAATTGCGCCGTGGCGGCACGGACTATATTAGAGTGTGGTCCGCTGGCGGATTGATGGAACCGCGAGAGTTGCCGCGGCTCCGCCAGGCGTGCCGGCTTCCGGGCACGCTGGAGCGGCGGCGAGATATCGATTGGGCGCGCTTTACTCGGATTCGCTCGAAAGCAATCGCGTCGCGTCATGAAAGGTTGCGGGCCTCCCGCCTGATTGCGAGCAAGACGGCCGATGTTGAACAGTCTCGAC
>JAGRLZ010000115.1 GCA_020441545.1 Xanthobacteraceae bacterium
CCGGGCGACAACATCGCGATGGAAGTGACGCTGATCGTGCCGATCGCGATGGAGGAGAAGCTGCGCTTCGCCATCCGCGAGGGCGGACGTACCGTCGGCGCAGGCGTCGTCGCGTCGATCATTGAGTAAGCGAAACAGTAGGGAGTGGCGGGTAGCGAATAGTCTGCTCGCCGCTTCTTCACGACTTACTATTCGCGACTCCCTATTCGCTAGGAACAGGCAATGAACGGCCAGAATATCCGCATCCGTCTCAAGGCGTTCGACCATCGGATCCTCGATACGTCGACCCGCGAGATCGTGAATACGGCGAAGCGCACCGGCGCGCAGGTCCGCGGACCGATTCCGCTGCCGACGCGGATCGAGAAATTCACGGTGAACCGCTCGCCGCACGTGGACAAGAAGAGCCGCGAACAGTTCGAGATGCGCACCCACAAGCGCCTGCTCGATATCGTCGATCCGACGCCGCAGACCGTCGATGCCCTGATGAAGCTTGACCTCGCCGCCGGTGTCGACGTCGAGATCAAGCTCTAAGGGTTCGCCCGGACAACGGGCCGCGGCGGTGTCCGCCGCGCCCGCTAAGGACAAGTTATTCAGATCCCGTCCGTTGATACGGACAGAAAGAACAGGATGCACGCCGATGCGCTCCGGAGTGATCGCACAAAAGGTCGGGATGACGCGGGTCTTTAACGAGGCCGGCGAACATATCCCCGTGACCGTGCTGAAGCTGGGCAATTGCCAGGTGATTGGCCATCGCACCAACGAGAAGAATGGCTACGTCGCGCTGCAGCTCGGCGCGGGCAAGCGCAAGTCGGTCTACATGCCGAAGGCGGAGCGCGGCCAGTTCGCCGTCGCCAAGGTCGAGCCGAAGCGCAAGGTCGCCGAGTTCCGCGTTTCCGAGGATGCGCTGATCCCGGTCGGCGCCGAAATCCAGGCCGATCACTTCGTCGTCGGCCAGTTCGTCGACGTCACCGGCACCTCGATCGGCAAGGGCTTCGCCGGCGGCATGAAGCGCTGGAATTTCGGCGGCCTGCGCGCCACCCACGGCGTGTCGATCTCGCATCGTTCGATCGGTTCGACCGGCGGCCGCCAGGACCCCGGCAAGACCTTCAAGAACAAGAAGATGCCGGGCCACATGGGCGTCGACCGCATCACCACGCTGAACCTGCGGGTGGTCTCGACCGACGTCGAGCGCGGCCTGATCCTGGTCGAGGGCGCCGTTCCCGGCTCCAAGGGCGGCTGGATCTCGGTGCGCGACGCCGTGAAGAAGGCGCTGCCGAAGGACGCGCCGAAGCCGGGCAAGTTCAAGCTCGCCGGCGAGCAGGCGGAAGCGCCGGCGGCCGAGGCGGCTTCCGAAGAGAAGGGTGCGTGAGATGGAACTGAAGATCACCACGCTCGAAGGCAAGGACGCCGGCTCGGTCCAGCTGTCCGATGCCATCTTCGGCCTCGAGCCCCGCACCGACATCATCCAGCGCTGCGTCAACTGGCAGCTCGCCAAGCGCCAGGCCGGCACCCACAAGACCAAGGGCCGCGCCGAGATCGCGCGCACCGGCAAGAAGATGTACAAGCAGAAGGGCACCGGCGGCGCCCGTCACGGCTCGGCCCGCGTGCCGCAATTCCGGGGGGGCGGCCGTGCCTTCGGCCCGGTGGTGCGCAGCCATGCGTTCGACCTGCCGAAGAAGGTCCGCGCCCTGGCGCTGAAGCACGCGCTGTCGGCCAAGGCCAAGGACGGCGGCCTGGTCGTGATCGAGAGCGCCGAGCTGAAGGACGCCAAGACCAAGGCGCTGATCGGCCACTTCGGCGGGCTGGGCCTGACCAGCGCGCTGATCGTGGACGGCGCCAGCATCAATGACGGCTTCGCGCTCGCCGCCCGCAACATTCCGAACATCGACGTGCTGCCGATCCAGGGCATCAACGTCTACGACATCCTGCGCCGTCAGAAGCTGGTGCTGACGAAGGCCGCAGTCGATGCGCTGGAGGCGCGCTTCAAATGACAATCGACGCGAAGTTTTACGACGTCATCGTCGCCCCGGTGATCACCGAAAAGGCGACCACCGCGTCCGAGCACAACAAGGTCGTGTTCAAGGTCGCGAGCAAGGCCAGCAAGCCGCAGATCAAGGAAGCGGTCGAGAAGCTGTTCGACGTCAAGGTCAAGAGCGTGAACACGCTGGTGCGCAAGGGCAAGACCAAGGTCTTCCGCGGCCAGTTCGGTTCGCAGTCGGACACCAAGCGCGCGGTGGTGACCCTCGAGGAGGGCCACCGCATCGACGTCACCACCGGGCTGTAAGGCGGATACGACGATGGCACTGAAGAAGTTCAATCCCACGACGCCGGGCCAGCGCCAGCTGGTGATGGTCGATCGTTCGGCGCTCTACAAGGGCAAGCCGGTCAAGGCGCTGACCGAGGGAAAAAGCTCGTCGGGCGGCCGTAACGCCACCGGCCGGATCACCGTGCGGTTCCGCGGCGGCGGGCACAAGCAGTCGTATCGCCTGGTCGATTTCAAGCGCAACAAGGTCGATGTCGCCGGCACCGTCGAGCGCCTGGAATACGATCCGAACCGCACCGCGTTCATCGCGCTGGTCAAGTATGCCGACGGCGAGCAGGCTTACATCCTGGCGCCGCAGCGTCTCGCGGTCGGCGACCAGGTGATCGCCGGCAGCCATGTCGACGTCAAGCCGGGCAACGTCATGCCGCTGGGCAACATGCCGGTCGGCACCATCGTTCACAACATCGAGCTGAAGATCGGCAAGGGCGGCCAGATCGCGCGCTCCGCCGGCACCTATGCCCAGATCGTCGGCCGCGACCAGGACTACGTCATCCTGCGCCTCAACTCGGGCGAGCAGCGCCTGGTGCATGGCCGCTGCCGCGGCGCGATCGGTGCGGTGTCGAACCCGGACCACATGAACACCTCGATCGGCAAGGCCGGCCGCAAGCGCTGGCTGGGCCGTCGCCCGCACAACCGCGGCGTCGTCATGAACCCGATCGACCACCCGCACGGCGGCGGTGAAGGCCGCACCTCGGGCGGCCGCCATCCGGTCACCCCGTGGGGCAAGCCGACCAAGGGCAAGAAGACCCGGTCGAACAAGTCGACCAACAAGTTCATTCTCCTCAGCCGCCACAAGCGGAAGAAGTAAGGATAGCCGGACATGGTTCGTTCAGTCTGGAAAGGCCCGTTCGTCGAGGCTTCGCTGCTCAAGAAGGCGGATGCCGCGCGGGCAAGCGGCCGTCACGACGTCATCAAGATCTGGAGCCGTCGCTCGACCATCCTGCCGCAGTTCGTCGGCCTGACGTTCGGCGTCTACAATGGTCAGAAGCACGTGCCGGTGTCGGTAACCGAGGAAATGGTCGGCCACAAGTTCGGTGAATTCTCGCCGACCCGGACCTTCCACGGTCACGCCGGCGACAAGAAAGCCAAGAGGTAGGACGTGAGCCAATGAGCAAGCCAAAGCGCGAACGGAGCCTCCCGGAGAACGAGGCCAAGGCGGTCGCCCGGATGCTCCGGGTCAGCCCGCAGAAGCTGAACCTGGTTGCGCAGATGATCCGCGGCCGCAAGGCGTCGGCGGCGCTCGCCGATCTCGAATTCTCGCGCAAGCGGATTTCGGTCGACGTCAAGAAGTGCCTGGAATCGGCGATTGCCAATGCCGAGAACAACCATGACCTCGACGTCGATGCGCTGATCGTCTCCGAGGCCCATGTCGGCAAGGGCATCGTGATGAAGCGTTTCGCGCCGCGCGGCCGTGGCCGCTCGGGCCGTATTTTCAAACCGTTCTCGCAGTTGACGATCGTGGTTCGTCAGGTCGAGGCCGAGGCGAGCGCCTAAAGAAGCGCAGGAGAAAACGATGGGTCAGAAGATCAATCCGATCGGGCTGCGTCTCGGCATCAACCGGACCTGGGATTCCCGCTGGTATGCCGGCAAGGCCGAATACGGCAAGCTGCTGCATGAAGACGTCAAGATCCGCGAGCTGCTGCACAAGGAGCTGAAGCAGGCCGCGGTGGCGCGCATCATCATCGAGCGCCCGCACAAGAAGTGCCGCGTCACCATCCACTCGGCGCGTCCGGGCGTGGTGATCGGCAAGAAGGGCGCCGACATCGACAAGCTGCGCAAGAAGGTCGCGGAGATCACCAAGTCGGACGTGGTGATCAACATCGTCGAGATCCGCAAGCCGGAACTCGATGCCACGCTGGTCGCCGAGTCGATCGCGCAGCAGCTCGAGCGCCGCGTCGCGTTCCGCCGCGCCATGAAGCGCGCCGTGCAGTCGGCGATGCGTCTGGGCGCGGAGGGCATCCGGATCAACTGCTCGGGTCGCCTGGGCGGCGCCGAAATCGCCCGCATGGAGTGGTATCGCGAAGGCCGCGTGCCGCTGCACACGTTGCGCGCCGATGTCGATTACGGCACCGCGACCGCGTTCACGACGTTCGGCACCTGCGGCGTCAAGGTCTGGATCTTCAAGGGTGAAATCCTTGAGCACGATCCGATGGCTCAGGACAAGCGCATGGCCGAGGGCGACAGCGGCCGCTCGCGCCGCGACGCCGCCTGAGCGGATGAATTGGAAGGTTTGAGGGCGTAAGCCATGATGCAACCCAAGAAAACGAAGTTCCGGAAGGCGCATAAGGGCCGTATCCACGGCGTCGCCTCTTCGGGCGCAACGCTCGCCTTCGGCCAGTTCGGCCTGAAGGCGATGGAGCCGGAGCGCATCACCGCGCGCCAGATCGAGGCCGCCCGCCGTGCGCTGACCCGCCACATGAAGCGCGCCGGCCGTGTCTGGATTCGCATCTTCCCGGACGTGCCGGTGTCGAAGAAGCCGGCCGAAGTCCGCATGGGCTCGGGCAAGGGCTCGCCGGAACTGTGGGTCGCGCGCGTCAAGCCGGGCCGCATCATGTTCGAGATCGACGGCGTCAACGACCAGATCGCCCGCGAGGCGCTGACGCTGGCCGCCGCCAAGCTGCCGATCAAGACGCGCTTCGTGGCGCGCATCGCGGAGTAGCTCGCATGGCCAAACTCAAGATCGAAGACGTTCGCACCATGAGCGAGGACCAGATGTCCGACGCCATCGCGAACCTGAAGAAAGAGCGTTTCAACCTGCGCTTCCAGCGCGCCACCGGGCAGCTCGAGAACACCTCGCGCCTGCGCGAGGCCCGCCGCGAGATCGCGCGTATCAAGACCGTCGCCGCGCAGAAGCGCGCCGCGAAGACGAAGTAAGGGGCTCGACATGCCGAAACGTACGCTGCAGGGCGTGGTCGTCAGCGACAAGCAGGCCAAGACCGTCGTGGTGCGGGTCGAGCGCCGCTTCACGCATCCGATCTACAAGAAGACCATTCGCCGCTCCAAGAACTACCACGCCCATGACGAGAACAACGAGTTCAAGCCGGGCGATACGGTGTGGATCGAGGAGAGCAAGCCGATCTCGAAGTTGAAGCGCTGGACCGTGGTCCGGGGCGAGCAGAAGAAAACAGCTTAAGCCGCGCCGGTAGCGCAGCAGAAAGAGGACGAGGTGCATCAATGATTCAGATGCAGACCAACCTCGACGTGGCCGATAATTCAGGCGCACGCCGTGTCATGTGCATCAAGGTGCTGGGCGGTTCCAAGCGCCGCTATGCCACGGTGGGCGATATTATCGTCGTGTCGATCAAGGAAGCGATTCCGCGCGGCAAGGTGAAGAAGGGCGACGTCATGAAGGCGGTCGTCGTGCGCGTGGCGAAGGACATCCGCCGCGCCGACGGCTCCGTGATCCGCTTCGACCGCAACGCCGCCGTGCTCATCAACAACCAGTCGGAGCCGATCGGCACCCGCATCTTCGGGCCGGTGCCGCGCGAGCTTCGCGCCAAGAACCACATGAAGATCATTTCGCTCGCGCCGGAGGTGCTGTGATGGCTGCCAAGATCCGCAAGGGCGACAAGGTCATCGTGCTGACCGGCCGCGACAAGGGCCGCACCGGCGAGGTGTTCGAGGTGCGTCCCGCCGAGAATCGCGCCCTGGTGCGTGGCGTCAACATGGTGAAGCGTCACCAGAAGCAGACCCAGAACCAGGAAGGCGGCATCATCTCCAAGGAAGCGCCGATCCACCTGTCGAACATCGCCATCGTGGGCAGGGACGGCAAGCCGACCCGCGTCGGATTCAAGATTCAGGCTGACGGCACCAAGGCGCGCGTCGCCAAGCGTTCGGGAGCAGAGATCGATGGCTGAGACCGCATACGTTCCGCGGCTTCGCGCGGAATACGACAAGAGCATTCGCGCCAAGCTGACCGAGAAATTCGGCTACGACAACGTCATGCAGGTGCCCCGCCTCGACAAGGTGGTGCTGAACATGGGCGTCGGCGAAGCCGTCAGCGATCGCAAGAAGGCGGAGAACGCCGCGGCCGATCTCGCGCTGATCGCCGGCCAGAAGCCGGTCATCACCTATTCGCGGGTCGCCATCGCGTCCTTCAAGCTGCGCGAGAAGCAGCCGATCGGCTGCAAGGTGACGCTGCGCAAGACCCGCATGTACGAGTTCATCGACCGCCTGGTGAACGTCGCGCTGCCGCGCGTGCGCGACTTCCGCGGCCTGAACCCGAAGAGCTTCGACGGCCGCGGCAACTATTCGCTCGGCATCAAGGAGCACATCATTTTCCCGGAGATCGACTTCGACAAGTTGAGCGAGACCTGGGGCATGGACGTGACGGTCTGCACCACGGCGCAGACCGACGACGAGGCGAGGGCCTTGTTGGCCGCATTCAATTTTCCGTTCCGGCAGTGAGCTGCTGACAGTCAGCTCAGACGCGGAGAGGTAAGGAGCCACGGATGGCGAAGAAGAGTTCGATCGAGAAGAACAACCGGCGGCAGCGCATGGTCAAGAACGCGGCCGCCAAGCGGGCGCGGCTGAAGGCCGTGATCGCCGACAAGAGCAAGCCGATGGAAGAGCGCTTCGCGGCGACGCTGAAGCTTGCCGAGATGCCGCGCAACTCGTCGGCGACGCGCATTCGCAACCGTTGCGAATTGAGCGGCCGTCCGCGTTCGGTCTATCGCAAGAACAAGCTCAGCCGCATCGCGCTGCGCGAGCTGGGGTCGCGGGGCATGGTTCCCGGCCTCGTCAAGTCGAGCTGGTAAGGAGGGGCGCAGATGTCGACGCACGATCCGATCAGCGATCTCATCACCCGCATCCGCAACGCGCAGATGCGCAACAAGAGCAAGGTCTCGACGCCGGGTTCGAAGATGCGCGCCAGCGTGCTCGAAGTGCTCAAGGCGGAGGGCTACATCCGCGGCTACGCCAGCGTCGAGCATCCGACCGGCCGCAGCGAGCTCGAGATCGAACTGAAGTATTTCGACGGCGAGCCGGTGATCCGCGAGATCTCGCGGGTGTCGAAGCCGGGCCGCCGGGTCTACGCATCGGTGAAGAACCTGCCGCGCGTCAATAACGGCCTCGGCATCTCGGTGCTGTCGACGCCGAAGGGAATCATGGCCGACCACGACGCGCGCGATGCGAACGTCGGCGGCGAAGTTCTCTTCACGGTGTTCTGAGGAAGGAATTTGGCATGTCACGTGTTGGCAAGAAGCCCGTGGTGGTCCCGTCCGGCGTGACGGCTGCCGTCGAGGGCCAGACCGTCAAGGTGAAGGGGCCGAAGGGCCAGCTTCAGTTCGTCGTGCATGACGACGTTGAGGTGAAGTTCGCCGACGGTTCGGTCACGGTCGCGCCGCGCTACGAGACCAAGCGCGCCCGCTCGCTGTACGGCACCGCGCGCGCCCAGGTCGCGAACCTGGTCGAGGGCGTCACCAAGGGCTTCGAGAAGAAGCTGGAGATCACCGGCGTCGGCTATCGCGCCGCGTTGCAGGGCAAGTCGCTGCAGCTCGCGCTCGGCTACAGCCACGACGTCAACTATCCGGTTCCGGAAGGCATCACCATCACGGTGCCGAAGCCGACCGAGATCGTCGTCGCCGGCATCGACGCCCAGCGCGTCGGCCAGGTCGCCGCCGAGATCCGGGCCTTCCGCAAGCCGGAGCCCTACAAGGGCAAGGGCGTGAAATACGCCGACGAATTTATCTTCCGCAAGGAAGGCAAGAAGAAGTAACGGAGCCGGTCATGTCGAAGATGAAGGTTACCAATGCCCGGCGCCAGAAGCGCGTGCGGCTTGCGATTCGCAGGACCGCCAACGGCCGCCCGCGGCTGTCGGTGTTCCGCTCGTCGAAGCACATTTACGCGCAGGTGATCGACGACCTGAAGGGCGAGACGCTGGCTTCGGCCTCGTCGCTCGAAAAGGATCTCCGCGCCAAGGGCGACACCGGCGCGAACATCGACGCGGCGAAGGAAGTGGGCAAGCTGCTCGCCGAGCGCGCGGTGAAGAACGGCGTCAAGGAAGTGGTGTTCGACCGCGGCCGCTATCTCTATCACGGCCGCGTCAAGGCGCTGGCCGATGCGGCGCGCGAGAGCGGCCTTAGTTTCTAGGATCGATCGAACCGAATTTTGGATTGGGGCCCAGCCCCGCAAGGATTGGAAAACACCATGGCAGGTGAACGCGAACGCGGCGGACGCGAACGGAGCAGGGATCGCGAGGAGCGCGATAGCGAGTTCGTCGACAAGCTCGTCCACATCAACCGTGTGGCCAAGGTCGTGAAGGGCGGCAAGCGCTTCGGCTTCGCGGCGCTGGTCGTGATCGGCGACCAGAAGGGCCGGGTCGGCTTCGGTCACGGCAAGGCCCGCGAGGTGCCCGAGGCGATCCGCAAGGCGACCGACTCGGCCAAGCGCAACCTGACCCGCGTCGCGCTGCGCGAGGGCCGCACGCTGCATCACGACATCGCCGGCCGCCATGGCGCGGGCCGCGTCTATCTGCGCGCGGCGCCGGCCGGCACCGGCATCATTGCCGGCGGCCCGATGCGCGCGGTGTTCGAGACGCTCGGCATCCAGGACGTGGTTGCGAAGTCGGTCGGCTCCTCGAACCCGTACAACATGATCCGCGCGACCTTCGACGCCCTCAAGCGTCAGGACTCGCCGCGATCGGTCGCCGCCCGCCGCAACCTCAAGGTTTCGGCGTTGCAGGCCCGCCGCGTCGGTGGCGACGCCGAGGTCGTGGCCGACTGATCGATACCCGCCGGTTATCTTTTTGTTCGAGCATGATCTGATCCGAAAACCGGCTTCCACTTTTCGGGATCATGCTCCAGCGCTCTGGAGCTAAGACAATGGCGAAGGCCGCAAAGACGATCAAGGTCGAGCAGACCGCAAGCGCGATCCGCCGCCACCACTCGCAGCGTTCGACCCTGATCGGGCTGAAGCTGAACAAGATCGGCCGTGTCGCCGAATTGCAGGACACGCCTGCGGTTCGCGGCATGATCGAGAAGGTCCGGCACCTGGTGCGCGTGGTCGACTGAGATCAATATTGCGTCATGGCCGCATGGGCGGGCGGAAGCGGCGCCGTTCTTCGAACGGTTGTGCCCGGCCATGACGGAAGCGATGAGGACAGGACGATGAAACTCAACGATATCGCCGACAACCCCGGCTCCCGCAAGCAGCGCATGCGCGTCGGCCGCGGCATCGGGTCGGGCAAGGGCAAGACCTCCGGCCGCGGCGGCAAGGGCCAGACCGCGCGCTCGGGCGTACGCATCAAGGGCTTCGAAGGCGGCCAGATGCCGATGCATCGCCGCCTGCCGAAGCGCGGCTTCAACAACATCTTCCGGCTCGACTTCGCCGAGGTGAACCTCGACCGGCTGCAGGCCGCGATCGACGCCGGCAAGCTCGATGCCGGCAGCGCGATCAACGCCGAGGCGCTGGTGAAGGCGCGCGTGCTGCGCCGCGCCAAGGACGGCGTGCGGCTGCTCGGCCGCGGCGAACTCAAGGCCAAGCTCACGATCGAGGTGCATGGCGCATCGAAGTCGGCGATCGAGGCGGTCGAGAAGGCCGGCGGATCGATCAAGATCCTGGCGCCCAAAATCCCGGCGCCGAAAGCCGACGCGGAGCAGCAGGCTTCGTGACCGCAAGGTCCGCGGCACTCGCTTCGGGCGAGCGGCGCGGCGGCCCGGCCGCGAGGCGGGGAAAGCGGTTCCCGCCCGGCTGATCCGGAGACGTTGCCCCGAAAGCGCTGATCCGGGCGCGTCGGGTTGACGGGCAGGGACTCGATTTGGCGGAAGCCGGCCCCATATCTGGACCGGCGCCGAGGGGACAGAGGCGCGCGAAGGACGTCACGAATATGGTTTCAGCCGCTGAGCAACTCGCAGCCAACCTGAATTTCTCGGCCCTCGCCAAGGCCGACGAACTGAAAAAGCGAATCTGGTTCACGCTCGGTGCGTTGCTGGTCTACCGGCTCGGCACCTATATCCCGCTGCCGGGCATCGATCCGGCGGTTTGGGAGCAGGTGTTCCGCAGCCAGGCGGGCGGCATTCTCGGCATGTTCAACATGTTCGCCGGCGGCGGCATCAACCGCATGGCGATCTTCGCGCTGAACATCATGCCGTACATCTCGGCATCGATCATCCTGCAACTGCTGACCACGGTGTCGCCGCAGCTCGAAGCCCTCAAGAAGGAAGGCGAGGCGGGCCGCAAGATCATCAACCAGTACACCCGCTACCTGACGCTGGTGCTGGCGCTGGCGCAGGCTTACGGCATCGCGGTCGGCCTCCAGGGCGCCGGCAACGTCGTCAGCAATCCGGGGCCGTTCTTCCTGATCTCGACCGCCATCACGCTCACCGGCGGCACCATGTTCCTGATGTGGCTCGGCGAGCAGATCACCTCGCGCGGCATCGGCAACGGCATCTCGCTCATCATCATGGCCGGCATCGTGGCGGAGCTGCCGTCGGCGCTCGCCAACATGCTCGAACTCGGCCGTCAGGGCGCGATGTCCACCGGCCTGATCCTGATCGTGCTCATCATGGTGGTGGTGGTGATCGCCTTCATCGTGTTCGTCGAACGGGCGCAGCGCAGGCTGCTGATCCAGTATCCGAAGCGCCAGGTCGGCAACAAGATGTTCGAGGGGCAGTCCTCGCACCTGCCGCTCAAGCTCAACACCTCGGGCGTGATCCCGCCGATCTTCGCGTCCTCGCTGCTGCTGCTGCCGACCACGATCGCCAACTTCAATGCCGGCAAGGGACCGGAATGGATGCAGTGGATCACCACGCAGCTCGGCCACGGCCGCCCGCTGTTCCTGGTGCTCTATCTGGGGCTGATCGTGTTCTTCGCGTTCTTCTATACCGCGATCGTCTTCAACCCCACCGAGACCGCCGACAACCTCAAGAAGCACGGCGGCTTCATCCCGGGCATCCGGCCCGGCGAGCGGACGGCGGAATATATCGACTACGTGCTGTCGCGTATCACGGTACCGGGTGCGATCTATCTGGCGATTGTCTGCCTGATTCCGGAGATTCTCATTTCGTACGCGGCGGTTCCGTTCTACTTTGGCGGCACGTCGCTGCTCATCGTCGTCAGCGTGACGATGGATACGGTGGCGCAGGTTCAGGGCTATCTGCTGGCTCACCAGTATGAAGGGCTGATCAGGAAGTCGAAGTTGAGGGGGCGCCGCAAATGAGACTGATTCTTCTCGGGCCGCCGGGGGCCGGCAAGGGAACGCAGGCACAGCACATCGTCGAGCGACATGGCGTGGTCCAGCTCTCCACCGGCGAGATGCTGCGCGCCGCGGTGAAGGCTGAGACACCCGTCGGTCTCAAGGCCAAGGATATCATGGCGAGCGGCGGGCTGGTGCCCGACGAGATCGTCGTCGGCATCATCGCCGACCGCATCGAGGAACCCGACGCCGCCAACGGCTTCATTCTCGACGGCTTTCCGCGTACGGTGCCGCAGGCCGAGGCGCTCGACCGCCTGCTGGAATCGAAGGGCATCTCGCTCGATGTCGTGCTTGAGCTGCGGGTCGACGAGGGCGCGCTGCTGCGCCGGGTCGAGACGCGCATTGCCGAGATGGCGGCGCGCGGCGAGCCGGTCCGTGCCGACGATACGCCGGAAGTGCTGTCGAAGCGGCTGGAAAGCTATCGTGCCCAGACGGCGCCGCTGGTGGACTACTATTCCGAGAAGCGCAAGCTCGCGACCGTCGACGGCATGCAGTCGATCGATGCGGTGACCGAGGACATCAAGCGGGTGCTCGATGCGGTCGACGAATCGGAGCCGGTGCGCAAGAAGGCCGGCAAGCCGGCGCTGAAGAAAAGTGCCACCAAGACCAGGGCCGTCAAGACCAAGGCGACCAGGAGCAAGGCCGCCAAGAGCAGGGCGGCGAAGGCCAAATCGAAGCCGGCCACGGCTGC
>JAGRLZ010000116.1 GCA_020441545.1 Xanthobacteraceae bacterium
TCGGTTTCCACCAGCTTCGGATTGCCGGTGAAGGCGCCGTCGACGATCGGGTCGATCTTGAGGTCGGAGGCATCCGAGATCACCGCCGTCACGTCGTCCAGCGTTACCTCGCGGGCGCCGTGGGCATAGAGCGTCAGCTTGCGCAGCTCGTTGCGCGAGGCCTGGCGGTCGCCGCCGAGCGAGGCCATCAGCGCGGCGCGGGCGTCGGGTGCGATGCGCAAGTTGGCGGCACGCAGTTCGTCGTCGATCAGCCGCGCCAGATCGCGCTCGGTGTCGGGATAGCAGGCGATCGCGACCGCGGTCCTGGCCCGTTCGCAGAGCTTGCGCAGCGGTGCGTCGGGGCGCAGCTCGCCGGCTTCGATCACGACGCGGCAATCGACCGGCGGCATCTCGGTCAGCGTCGCGACGCCGCTTGCGAAATTGCGCGATCCCGCCTTGACGCGAAGGGCGCGGCGGCCGCCGAACAGCGGCACGGTCATCGCTTCGTCGACCAGCCGCGACGGCTCGGCCGACAGCTCGTCGCCGTCGATCCGCACCAGCGAGAACGGATCGCCGGGATCGTCGACGCTGCCTGCGATCAGGGCATCGGCGCGCTCGCGCACCAGGCCGGCGTCGGGGCCATAGAGCAGGGCGATCGGGCGGCCGGCGTCGGGGTTCGCCAGATAGGCGTCGATGTCACGTCCGCGCAGCGCGACCATGAGTCATATCCGGGAGAGGGCGGAATATGGACGCTGGCCGGCTCGAGCCGGCCGCACACGAAAGCAGGTTCGAGTTAAAGGGCAATGCGTCATCGTCCGCGAAGGCGGACGATGACCTTCCTTGTTCTGCGTCGAAATCCCCAAGCAAATCCGACGCTGAAGTCCCGCCTTCACGCCTCACGTTCCCGAATAGAAATACGACGCCAGCCGGGTCTGGATGTTGTCGGCGATTTCCTGCGCGGCGCGATCCTCGGCGTCGCGCAGGGCGCGCGCGCGGTTGAAGCGCTGGAAGTTGCGGGCGTTGTCGTAGGACACCGTGGAAAAGGCGGAGCCGGTCATCACCTGCCTGTTGGTGGCGACCTCGACCAGCCGATAGCTGGCATTGAGGGTGAAGTTCTCGACCGCCGGCAGTTTCGTGGTCGCGTCGGTCATCACCGTCGACTTGCTGCTGGTCAGCCGCAGTTCCAGCCGATGGGTCGGCGACATGCCGGTGGCGCTGCCATAGAGCTTGAAGGCGAGGGCGTTGCGGATCTCGACCCCGAGCCGGGCCGCGCGCGAGCCATTGGGCAGATGCAGCGGCGGAACCTCGACCCCGAGCAGCTTTTCGCGCAGCGCCGAGCCGCCGTCGGGCGCGCGTTCCGCATACATCGGGCGGAAGCAGCCCGCGGTCAGCGCGGCCAGCGCGACGATGACGGCCAGCCGGGCGGCGATGCGCGCTCCGGAGCCATTTCCGTTCCGACCGAATCGGAACGGGGCTCTATACCCTTGTTTCAACGCGTTTTCTTGACGTGAACCGGTACCCGTTTCGCTCGAAAACGCTCTAGACCACGACATTGACGATCCTTTGCGGAACCACGATGAGCTTGCGAACCGGCTTGTCCCCGAGCGCCTGTTGTATCGCATCGAGGGCGAGGACGGCAGCCTCAATTTCCGCATTTTGCGCGGCCCGTGGCACAATCACCTCACCCCGCTTCTTGCCGTTGACCTGTACCGGCAGGGTCATGGTGTCCTCCACCAGCAGGCCGGCCTCGACCTCGGGCCAGGCGGCGTCCGACACCAGCCCGGGCTGCCCCAGCACCTGCCAGCATTCCTCCGCCAGATGCGGCATCATCGGGGCGAACAGCTGCACCAGGATCACGGCGGCCTCGCGGATCGCGAAGGCGAGGTCGGGCGCGACCGGCTTGCCGCCCGCTCCGGCCAGCACATTGGCGAAGTCGTTGGCGAATTCGCGGATATAGGCGAGGCAGACGTTGAAGTGCAGCTTCTCGATGCCGCTCGAGACCTTGTCGAGCGCGCCGTGGGCGGCCTTGCGCAAGCCGCTGGCCTCGGCGCCGAACGCGGCGGGGCGTTGGGCCGGGGCCGTTCCGGCGATGGCCGCGGCCTCGCCGGTCAGCCGCCACAGCCGCTGCACGAAGCGCGAGGCGCCCTGCACCCGCTCCTCGCTCCAGATCACGTCGCGGTCCGGCGGCGAATCCGACAGCATGAACCAGCGCGCGGTGTCGGCGCCGTAGGTTGCGATGATGTCGTCGGGGTCGACGGTGTTGCGCTTCGACTTCGACATCTTCTCGATCGGGCCGATCTCGACCGGCTCGCCGGTCGCGATCAGGGTGGCGCGGCGGTCGTCGCCCTCGGCCACGATCGTCACCTCGGCCGGCGCCGCGTAGCCGCCGTCGGCCTTGCGGTAGGTCTCGTGCACCACCATGCCCTGCGTGAACATGCCCCTGAACGGCTCGTCCATGTCGATATGGCCGGTGGCTTTCATCGCCCGGGTAAAAAACCGCGAATACAGCAGGTGCAGGATCGCGTGCTCGACGCCGCCGATATACTGGTCCACCGGCAGCATGCGGTCGACCACGCTGCGGGTGGTCGGCGCGGCCGCGTTCCACGGATCGGTGAAGCGGGCGAAATACCACGACGAATCCACGAAGGTGTCCATGGTGTCGGTCTCGCGCCGGGCGTCGCCGCCGCATTGCGGGCACTTGACGTGTTTCCACGTCGGATGGTGGTCGAGCGCGTTGCCCGGCTTGTCGAACGACACGTCGTTCGGCAGCGCCACCGGCAGGTCCTGGTCCGGCACCGGCACCACGCCGCAGGCCGGGCAGTGGATCATCGGGATCGGACAGCCCCAGTAGCGCTGGCGCGAGATGCCCCAGTCGCGCAGGCGGAAATTGACCTCGCGGCGACCCCAGCCGTCGCGCTCGAAGATGTCGAGCGAGCGCTTCATCGCCTGCTCGCAGGTCATGATGCCGGGCTCGCCGACCCACTGCACGTATTGCACGGTCTCGGTCTTGGCCGGCACGAAAGCGACGTCCCCGACCCGTTCGTCGCTGCCGACCGGGACGAACACGTCGATCACCGGCAGGCCGTATTTGCGGGCGAAGTCGAGGTCGCGCTGGTCGTGCGCCGGACAGCCGATGACGGCGCCGGTGCCGTAGTCCATCAGCACGAAGTTGGCGATGTAGAGCGGCAGGCGCCAGTCCGGATCGGCCGGATGGACGGCCTTGATGCCGGTGTCGAGGCCGAGCTTCTCGGCGGTGTCGATCTCGGCCTGCGAGGTGCCCATGCGGTGGCATTCGGCGATGAACGCGGCCACCTCGGGGTCTTTCTCCGCCAGCGCCCGGGCCAGCGGATGGTCCGGCGAGACGGCGGCGAAGGTCGGGCCGTACATGGTGTCGGGGCGGGTCGTGAACACCGGCAGCCTGTCGAAGCCCTCGGGCGCGCCGACCAGGCCGAATTCGAAATGCAGCCCCTCGGAGCGGCCGATCCAGTTGCGCTGCATGGTGCGCACCTTGTCGGGCCAGCGGTCGAGCCGGTCGAGCGCGTCGAGCAGGTCCTGGGCGTAGGCGGTGATCTTGAACACCCACTGGTTCATGTCGCGCTGCTCGACCACGGCCCCAGAGCGCCAGCCGCGGCCGTCGATCACCTGCTCGTTGGCGAGCACGGTCATGTCCACCGGGTCCCAGTTGACCTTGCGCTGCTCGCGCTCGACCAGGCCGGCTTTCAGGAAATCGAGGAACATCTTCTGCTGGTGCTTGTAGTAGGCCGGGTCGCAGGTGGCGATCTCGCGGCTCCAGTCCAGCGACAGCCCCATGGTCTGGAGCTGCTTCTTCATCGCGGCGATGTTGGCGTAGGTCCATTGCGCCGGGTCGGTCCTGTTCTGCATCGCGGCGTTTTCCGCCGGCAGGCCGAAGGCGTCCCAGCCCATCGGATGCAGCACGTTGTAGCCCTTCGCCCGCATCGCCCGCGCCACCACGTCGCCCATGGTGTAGTTGCGGACGTGCCCCATGTGGATGCGCCCGGACGGGTAGGGGAACATTTCCAATACGTAGTATTTCGGGCGCGGATCGCTGTTGGACGTCCTGAAGATGCCCTTGTCGTCCCAGATGCGCTGCCAGCGCGGCTCGGCCTCGCGGGCGTTGTAACGTTCGTTGGTCATAATGGCTGAAAAGCTCGACAGGCGGATCAAAGATTGCGGCGGACTATAGCGGTTTCGGCCAAACTGCAAACCGTTTCGCGCGAAGAAAATCCGTTCCGGCAAGGTGCTTGAATTTCAAGCGCTTGCGGTTGAAATTGGCGCCCGCCATGCCGATTCCCGAGAGTACCCCGCCGATGCCCGCCGTCGCTTCCGGCCTTGCCGCCGTCGAACAGGAGATCGCGCGCGCCTGCCGGGATGCGCGGCGGCCGCGCGACAGCGTCACCCTGGTCGCGGTGTCGAAGACCTTCGATGCGGACGCGATCCGCCCGGTGATCGCGGCCGGGCAGCAGGTGTTCGGCGAGAACCGGGTGCAGGAGGCCAGGGCCAAGTGGCCGGAACTGGTGGCGGCGCATCCCGACATCCGGCTGCACCTGATCGGCCCGCTGCAATCCAACAAGGCCAGGGACGCGGTGGCGCTGTTCGACGCCATCCATTCGCTGGACCGCGAGAGCCTGTGCGAGGCGCTGGCGAAAGAGCTGGCGCGCCAGCCCGGCCGCCATCCGGAGCTGTTCGTGCAGGTCAATACCGGCGAGGAGCCGCAGAAGGCCGGCGTCGCCCCGGCCGAGGCCGACGCCTTCCTGGCGCGCTGCCGCGACGTTTACGGCTTCGCGGTCACCGGGCTGATGTGCATCCCGCCGGCCGGCGAGGCGCCGGGGCCGCATTTCGCGCTGACGGCGAAGATCGCCGCGCGCAACGGGCTGCCCAACCTGTCGATGGGCATGAGCGCGGATTTCGCCACAGCGATCGCGCTCGGCGCCACCCATGTCCGGGTCGGCTCGGCGATTTTCGGCGGGCGGCCCAAGCCGGTCTGACGCCAGACCCGTTTTCAACGGATGTCATCGCCGGGCTTGACCCGGCGATCCATCCATTTTTGAAGAAGAGGATGGATGCCCGGATCAGGTCCGGGCATGACGCAGACATCCGGGATGCGCCGTTACGGGAAAGCGGGGAGCGACAATCATGACCGGCCATATCGATCCGACCAAGGAAGTCTTCGCGGCGTTTCGCGACAACGACCGCCCCGGCCCGATCCACATGCTCAACCTGGTGCGGCTGCACGCCGAGGCGCGCTATCCGGACGGCCGCAAGGCGACCGGCGCCGACGCCTATGCCGCCTATGGCCGCGAGAGCGGCCCGGTGTTTTCGCGGCTCGGCGGGAAGATCGTGTGGCGCGGCGCGTTCGAGCTGATGCTGATCGGCCCGCAGGCGGAGCGCTGGGATCACTGCTTCATCGCCGAATATCCGTCGGTGGCGGCGTTCGTCGAGATGATCCGCGATCCGGCCTATCGCGAGGCGGTCAAGCACCGCCAGGCGGCGGTGGCGGACTCGCGCCTGATCCGGCTCAAGCCGGAGCAGGGCGGCGCGGGATTCGGCGATCAGGCAGAATGAGCCGGGCTTGAGTCGTCATCGCGAGTGCAAGGACGACTCACGCCCTCACAGCGCCTCGCCCTTGAGCAGGCGCGGCACCTCGCCGGTCAGGCCGGCGGCCTGGCGGATGAACAGGCTCTTGAGCGGCGGCAGCCGGTCGACCAGGCCGAGCCCGATGTCGCGCACGCCGCGCAGCAGCGTCGAGTCGTTGGAGAACATCACGTTGAGCGCATTGGTGGCGAAGCCCATCGCCATGGTGTCGAAGCGCCGCCAGCGCTGGTAGCGCTCCAGCACGTCGGCCTGTCCGGGATCGATGCCGAGCCGCGCCGCATCGACCACCACCTCGGCCAGCGCCGCGACGTCCTTCAGCCCCATGTTGAGGCCCTGCCCGGCGATCGGGTGGATGACATGGGCGGCATCGCCGATCAGCGCCAGCCGCTCGGCGACGAAGGCGCGGGCCACGAAATAGCCGAGCGGAAACGCGCGGGGCTTGTCGAGCGCCCTGATCTCGCCGAGATGCAGGCCGAA
>JAGRLZ010000117.1 GCA_020441545.1 Xanthobacteraceae bacterium
CTCTAGATGGCGGCCGTTTTGCAACGTCGGATCTGAACGATCTCTACCGCCGCGTTATCAACCGTAACAACCGTCTGAAACGCCTGCTGGAGCTGCGCGCACCGGATATCATCATCCGTAACGAAAAGCGTATGCTGCAGGAAGCCGTTGACGCCCTGTTTGACAACGGCCGCCGCGGCCGCGTCATCACCGGCGCCAACAAGCGCCCGTTGAAGTCGCTCGCCGACATGCTGAAGGGCAAGCAGGGCCGCTTCCGGCAGAACCTGCTCGGCAAGCGCGTCGACTATTCGGGCCGTTCGGTGATCGTGGTCGGTCCCGAGCTCAAGCTGCATCAGTGCGGCCTGCCGAAGAAGATGGCGCTGGAGCTGTTCAAGCCGTTCATCTATTCGCGGCTCGACGCCAAGGGCCTGTCCACCACCGTGAAGCAGGCCAAGAAGCTGGTCGAGAAGGAGCGCCCCGAGGTCTGGGATATCCTCGACGAGGTGATCCGCGAGCACCCGGTGCTGCTCAACCGCGCGCCGACGCTGCATCGCCTCGGCATCCAGGCGTTCGAGCCGGTGCTGATCGAGGGCAAGGCGATCCAGCTTCACCCGCTGGTGTGCTCGGCGTTCAACGCCGACTTCGACGGCGACCAGATGGCCGTGCACGTTCCGCTGTCGCTGGAAGCGCAGCTCGAAGCGCGCGTGCTGATGATGTCGACCAACAACATCCTGCATCCGGCCAACGGCCAGCCGATCATCGTGCCGTCGCAGGACATCGTGCTCGGCCTGTACTACCTCTCGGTGCTGCGCGAGGGCCTGCCCGGGGAGGGCAAGGTGTTCGGCGAGATGTCCGAGCTGGAGCACGCGCTGCACGAGAAGGTCGTCCACCTGCACACCAAGATCAAGTATCGCTGGGACGAGATCGGCGAGGACGGCAAGCCGCGCCAGCGGCTGATCGAGACCACGCCGGGCCGCGTGCTGCTCGGCCAGGTGCTGCCGAAGTCGACCAAGATTCCGTTCGACGCCATCAACAAGCTGATGACCAAGCGCGAGATCTCCGGCGTCATCGACCAGGTCTATCGTCACTGCGGCCAGAAGGAGACGGTGATCTTCTGCGACCGGATCATGGCGCTCGGCTTCTACAATGCGTTCAAGGCCGGCATCTCGTTCGGCAAGGACGACATGGTGGTGCCGCACGGCAAGTGGAAGATCGTCGATACCACCCGGACGCTGGCGAAGGACTTCGAGCAGCAGTACAACGACGGTCTCATCACCCACGGCGAGAAGTACAACAAGGTCGTCGACGCCTGGTCGAAGGCGACCGAGGAAATCGCCAAGGAGATGATGAAGGAAATCTCCGCGGTCAAGAAGGATCCGGCCGGCGGCGAGGCCCAGATCAACTCGATCTACATGATGGCCCATTCCGGTGCGCGTGGTTCGCCGGCGCAGATGCGCCAGCTTGCCGGTATGCGCGGCCTGATGGCCAAGCCGTCGGGCGAGATCATCGAGACGCCGATCATCTCCAACTTCAAGGAAGGTCTGTCGGTTCTCGAATACTTCAACTCGACCCACGGCGCCCGCAAGGGCCTGGCCGACACCGCGCTCAAGACGGCGAATTCGGGCTACCTGACCCGCCGCCTGGTCGACGTCGCGCAGGACTGCATCATCAATGCCGATGACTGCGGCACCAACCTCGGCATCAAGATGCGCGCCATCGTCGATGCCGGCACGGTGGTGGCCTCGCTCGGCTCGCGCATCCTCGGCCGCACCGCGTGCGAGGACATCCGCGATCCGTCGAGCAACGAGGTTCTCATCAAGCGCAACACCCTGATGGAGGAGAGCCACGTCGATGCCATCCAGAAGGCCGGCATCCAGGAGGTGAAGATCCGCTCGGCGCTGACCTGCGAACTGGTCAACGGCATCTGCGCCAGGTGCTACGGCCGCGACCTGGCCCGCGGCACGCCGGTCAACCACGGCGAGGCGGTCGGCGTCATCGCGGCGCAGTCGATCGGCGAGCCGGGCACCCAGCTCACGATGCGCACCTTCCACATCGGCGGCGCGGCGCAGCTCAACGAGCAGTCGGTGATCGAGTCGAACTTCGACGGCAGGATCGCGATCAAGAACAAGGCGATCGCGCGCAACAGCGAAGGTCACCTGGTGGCGATGGCCCGCAACATGGTCATCGCGGTGGTCGATGCCGACGGTACCGAGCGTGCGACCCATCGCATCCAGTACGGCGCGCGCCTGCACGTCGACGAGGGCGACACGGTCAAGCGCGGCCAGCGCATCGCGGAATGGGATCCGTATACCCGTCCCATTCTCACCGAGGTCGAGGGCACCATCGGGTTCGAGGATCTGGTCGAAGGCCAGTCGATCTCGGAAACGCTGGACGAATCGACCGGCATCGCCAAGCGCGTGGTCATCGACTGGCGCTCGACCCGCGGCGGCGCGGACCTGCGTCCGGCCATCGTGATCAACGGCAAGGATGGCAAGGTCTTGAAGCTGCCGCGCGGCGGCGATGCCCGCTACATGCTGTCGGTGGACGCGATCCTGTCGGTCGATCTCGGCAACAAGGTGCAGCCGGGCGACATCCTGGCCCGTATCTCGACCGAGAGCGCCAAGACGCGCGACATCACCGGCGGTCTGCCGCGTGTCGCCGAGTTGTTCGAGGCCCGCAAGCCGAAGGATGCCGCGATCATCGCGGAGATCGCCGGCACGATCCGCTTCGGCCGCGACTACAAGAACAAGCGGCGGCTGTCGATCGAGCCCGCGGACAAGACCGAGGAGCCGCGCGAATACCTGATCCCGAAGGGCAAGCACATCCACCTTCAGGACGGCGACATCGTCGAAAAGGGCGACTTCATCGTCGACGGCAACCCGGCGCCGCACGACATCCTGGCAATCAAGGGCATCGAGGAACTTGCGGCCTATCTGGTCAACGAGATCCAGGAGGTCTACCGGCTCCAGGGCGTGCTCATCAACGACAAGCACATCGAAGTCATTGTGCGCCAGATGCTGCAGAAGGTCGAGATCACCGACCAGGGCGAGACCGACATGATCTCCGGCGAACAGATCGACAAGATCGAGTTCGACGTGCTCAACGCCAGGGCGAAGGAAGAGGGCAAGAAGCCCGCGGCCGGAACCCCGGTGCTGCTCGGCATCACCAAGGCGAGCCTGCAGACCCGCTCGTTCTTCTCGGCGGCGTCGTTCCAGGAGACCACCCGGGTGCTCACGGAAGCCGCCGTCAACGGCAAGGTGGACCCGCTGGAGGGGCTCAAGGAGAACGTCATCGTCGGCCGCCTGATCCCGGCCGGCACCGGCGCCTCGATGGCCCGGATTCGCGAGGTCGCGATGAAGCGCGACCGCCTGATCCTCGACGAGCGCGAGAAGCAGGCGGCGATCACCCCGGCCGCCCCGGAAGAGGAGCCGCTGGCGCTGCCGCCGGTGGAGTAAGCCGGCGTTCGATCACGATCACGGAAAGGGCCGGCGCAAGCCGGCCTTTTCTTTGCCGGCATGGGTTCTTTTGCCGATATGGGCAGGCCGGCCGGGTTCGATATCGTTCGCCACGAAACCGGGCGTCGTCCCGGGCAGGCGGGGACGACCGGGGGAGAGGGGGCGGCCCGGAAAACCGTGGCTTTCCAGCCGCAGACCGGAAAATTTCACGGCCGGCGGCGGGCGGTGCAGTTTGTTCATCTTCCTTTCATGTGAAAAGCGGTTCTCCTTGCTGCGGCGAAGGAAATCCAAACACCATGGTCCTGGGATTGACGCCGCGGACCATCGCGCAACAAGGACCAGGGCGAATGTGCCCGGCGTGACCCAGCCTGACAGGTCGCCGCGAATGGCACCCGGCAGTGCGACAGCACGGCCTATCGAGACAGACAAATGCTTGATCTTGCGATCGTGGGTGGGGGACCGGGCGGCCTGATGAGCGCCTGGCATCTGAAGAAGAAGCTGGGCGAACTCTGCCGGATCACGATTTTCGAGGCCACCGACCGGATCGGCGGCAAGATCGTGTCGCGCCGGTTCGACGCCTCGCCGGCGATGTACGAGGCGGGGGTCGCCGAGATCTACGACTACTCGATGACCGGCCCGGACCCGTTGCGCGACCTGATCCAGCATTTCGGCCTGCAGACCATCCCGATGGATGCCGAGCAGGTGCTGCTTGACGGCGAGCTGCTGAACGACGTCCCCGGCATGCGCCGCAGATACGGCGCCGGGACCGCCGACGCCATCCTTGAATTCCGCAAGCGTTGCAGCGAGATGATCTCGCCGGCCGAGTATTACGAGGGCATCGGTGCGCAGGACAATGAGCACCCCTGGGCCGACATGACCGCCGAGGAACTGCTCGACCGCGAGGTCGACGATCCGGTGGCGAGGCGGTTCTTCAAGGTGATGGCGCGGTCCGACATCGCGACCGAGACCCACAACACCAGCGGCCTCAACGCGCTCAAGAACTTCGTGATGGATATCGACGGCTATATCGGCCTGTATTCGATCCAGAACGGCAACGAGCAGATCATCACCTGCCTGCAGTCCGAGGTGGACGCGGATATCCAGCTCAACCACCGCGTGCTCAAGGTCGGCAGGACCGAGGGCGGCCGCTACCAGCTCAATATGATGAACGGCAAGGGGCCGGAGACGCGCGACTTTGACCTGGTGCTGATGTGCCTGCCGCACAACTGGCTGGCGACGGTCGGCTGGGACGGCGAGACCCTGCGCAAGTCGATGGTCAGGCACGTCGCCTATTTCGACCGGCCGGCGCATTACCTGCGCGTCTCGATCCTGTTCGATGCGCCGTTCTGGGGCGAGAAGATTCCCGGCGCCTGGTTCATGTCGGAAGCCTTCGGCGGCTGCTGCGTCTACAACGAGGGCGCGCGCCATGACGTCGGCCGCAACGGCGTGCTGAACTGGCTGATCGCCGGCTCCGATGCGCTGGCCTTCGCCAACCTCAGCGACGAGGAACTCGTCGCCGCCGCATTGAAGTCGCTGCCGGCCTCGCTCGGCAATGCGCACGACCACTTCGTCGAGGGCAAGGTGCATCGCTGGCTGTCGTCGGTGAACGCGATTCCCGGCGGCGTGCCGGTGCGCGACGTTGCCGTCAACCACCGCCCCGAGCCGAAGCAGCATCCCGGGCTGGTGCTGGTCGGCGACTACCTGTTCGACTCCACTCTCAACGGCCTGCTGGATTCCTCGGACGCGGCGACCGACATCATCGTCACCGAGACCATGCGGCTGCGCTATGCCCGCAAGAACGGCGGCAAGGCGACCGATCGCATCGACCGGGCCTATTTCGACAACTATCGCGGCGTCGGCCCCTATCGCGAGGTGTGGCGGCGGTTCACCGATCCGGCCTATCTCGGCGAACTGGTGCGCCTGGTCTGGAGCAAGGGCGAGGGCACCCGCCTGCTGGTGGCCGGCTCCGCCAGCGGCGAACTGGTCGGCGCGCTGCGCGACCTCGGCATCGACGCCTGGGGCATCGAGAACAACAAGGCGATCCACGCCCGCACGCCGGACGCCCTGAAGCCGTACAACATCCACGGCTCGATCACCGACATGCCGTTCAAGGACGGCGCGTTCGACATCGTGTTCGAGACCAGCCTCTGCCACATCAGCGAGAGGCAGGTGCGCCGCGCGGTGCGCGAGCTGCATCGCGTCGCCGGCACCGGGCTGCTGTTCGGCTCGGTGACCAGCGACCTGTCGGCCGAACTGATCGACCGCTACGACCTGCTGCGCGGCGTCAGGAAGCTCGGCACCTGGTGGGAGTGGTCGGAGATATTCTTCAACAACGGCTTCGACCTCTCGATGAACCGCAACGACTGCACCGATGCGGTGTGGGCCGCGACGCTGGCCGCCGGCAAGGGGCCGGGGAACTGGTACGAGGACGCCGACAGCCTGCGCTATTCCTTCTTCGACAAGATCGAACTGGAGGATTGATCCAGGCGCGGCGCGTTGAGTTCGCGATGGCGGCGGGGCCCGACCGGAAGGTCCACGCCGCTGCTGGTATCGCTGGCAAATGCCACTGATTCCGTGCCATTGATCTCAACGGCATGGACGGCAGCGGGAAGCCCTCGCTGCCGTCTTCTCTATCCCTCGTGTCATCTCATCACGGCTGATCCATCGTGGCCAAACCCTCCGACAGCAAGGATGCCGATGACAAGGCGTCGCCGCGTGACGCGGACACCGCGCGGCCGCGTTCCGCCGTGCCGGCGCAGCCGCTCGACGACGATGAGGATGACGACGACGAGGAGGAGTGGGACGAGGATGACGACGACGAGGAACTCGTCGTCTATTCGGCCAGCGAGGCGGCCGGCGCCTTCGCCACGGTCGCCGGATTCGTCCGGCCGTATTTCCGGCCCTACCGCAAGGCGCTGGCCTTCGTCTGTTTCGGCCTGCTGGTCGAGACGCTGTTCAACGTCATCATGCCGCTCAGCCTCAAGTTCCTCATCGACGAGGCGCTGGGCGAGGAGGACTTCGGTGTCCTGATGCGCATCCTCACGGTGCTCGCGGTCGCCGGCATCGTCACGTCGCTGATTTCGATCTGGTACGAGAAGTGGGACGCCTGGCTGTCCGCCTCGATCATCTCCGACGTGCGCCAGAAGCTGTTCGATCACGTGCAGGATTTGCCGTCGAGCTTCTTCGCGCGCACCAGGCGCGGCGAGATCCTGTCGCGGTTCTCGGTCGACCTGTCGGCGTTCGAAACCGCGATCACAACGCTGGCCAACAGCGCCGTGCTGCCGGCGCTGGAGCTGCTGGCGGGCATTCTCTTGATGTTCTACCTCAACTGGCAGCTCGCGCTGGTGGCGCTGCTGATCTTCCCGATCACCCTGATCGGGCCGCGCATCATCACGCCGAAGGCGGTGCAGGCCAATTACGAGCAGAAGGTCAACGAGGCGGCTGTGCTCGGCCTGGTGCAGGAGAACATCTCGGCGCAGGCGGTCGTGAAGGCGTTCAGCCTGCAACGCCGCGCGCGCGGCTGGTTCTCGCTGCGCAATGACGCGACGCGGCAGAAGATCGCGTCCGCCACCTTCCTGTCGAGCATGGTGGAGCGCACCGTCAACATCTCGGTGCTGCTGCTGCACCTGGTGGTGCTGGCGCTCGGCGCCTATCTCGCCACCCGCGGCGAGATCACCATCGGCACCTTCGTCACCTTCGAAAGTGCGTTCTGGGAGATCTCCTACAACATCGCGCATGTCATGCACTACGTGCCGACCACGATCCAGTCGGCGGCCGCCGTGCGCCATATGCGGGAGATGCTGGACCAGCCGACCCGCGGCGCCGACCGGCCGGGCGCGCCGGACCTGCCGCGCATCGCCCGCGATGTCAGCTTCGAGCACGTCACTTTCGGCTATGGCGGCGGCGGCGCGCCGGTGCTGCGCGATCTCGACCTGCGGCTCGAAGTCGGCAGGTCGATCGCCATCGTCGGGCCGAGCGGCTCCGGCAAGAGCACGCTGCTCAACCTGATCCTGCGGCTCTATGTGCCGGACGAAGGCCGCGTCACCATCGACGGCACCGATATCCGGAAAGTCACGCGCGAGTCGTTGCGCGAGGGCATGGCGGTGGTGTTCCAGGACAACGTGCTGTTCAACATGTCGATCCGCGAGAATATCCGGCTCGGCAAGGAAGGCGCGACCGACAGGGAGGTGGTGGAGGCGGCGAAGAAGGCCGAGATCCACCGCTTCATCATGAGCCTGCCGGACAAGTACGATACCCAGGTCGGCGAGCGCGGCGATACGCTGTCCGGCGGCCAGCGCCAGCGCATGGCGATCGCCCGCGCCATCGTCCGCAATCCCTCGCTGCTGCTGCTGGATGAAGCGACCTCGGCCCTCGACCAGACCACCGAAGCGGCGATCAACCGCACGCTGCTGAAGCTCGCCAGGGGCCGCACCATGATCTTCTCGACCCACCGCCTGACCTCGGTGGTGGATATGGACGAGATCATCGTGCTGGAGGCCGGCCGGGTGGTGGAGCGCGGCGCGCATGCCGATTTGCTGGCGAGGAACGGGCTCTATCGCAGGCTGTGGGACGACCAGTCGCACGCCTCGCATCATGACGACGACGATGATGATGACGAGGACGATGACGATTGATGCGGCCCTTGCCGGTCGAAAACTGAACTGCGTCGTCCCCGCGCCGAGGCTGAATCGCAGAAAATGCCGAGAGGTTCCCTCTCCCCGGCGGGGAGAGGGGTAGGGTGAGGGGGATCGGTGTCGCGTCCGCTCGCCTATGCGAAGAACGGCATCGCGTCCGCTCGCCTTTGCACCCGGCAATCCATCATTTTGAGAAGATGAATGCCCGGATCAAGCCCGGGCATGACGACGGATGATTCGGTCAAAAGCAGAAAGTTGCTACGCCACGCGGCCCTGCTGCGGCGGCTCGCCGGCTGCTCCGGCGACGACCGCGCGGGGCGTGCGAAGCCGCGCCAACTGCCCCTGCATCAGCCGGACCAGGAAGCGCGCCCATCGCCCGGCGCGCCAGCGCAGGGCGGTGTCGGTCGAGAGCGAACGCAGGTGATGCGCCTTTGCCGTCGACCATGCGTCGCAGGCGGTCTTCACCGTGTCGTCGTAGAACGCCGCGATCTTGTCCGCGCCCATGCCGGGCGTCGCCAGCCAGTCCGGGATGTGGACGTTGCACAGCCGCTCGACGTCGGTGAACACCTTGTCGGTGCCGGTGCCCGCCGCCGGGCACGAGGTGGCGAAGGCATCGCCGACCAGCACCACGCCGGGCTGGCGATGGCCGTGCGTGACGTAAAGATCGGCGGGGCGGATCTTCACCGGACCTGTCACCGCGATCTCGCCGGTGATGCGCCGCAGCCGCGGCATCAGGGCGTGCAGCGCCGCTTCCGGGGCGTGGCGCATCTGGCGCAGCCACGGGTCGTCCATCGCGCGATAGACCATCAGGTTGACGTGCATGGCCTCGCCGATCGGAAACAGCGTGAAATACGCCATGCGGTCGCTGGCGCGTTCCGGATAGTAGGTGAGGGCGGGGAAGCCGAAGGCGGAATGGTTCTTCGGTGCAAGGTCGAACGCGATCGTGATGGAGTGGCACGGGCTCGTCACCTCGCGGGTCAGCCCGATCGTGTCCCGCAGCGCGACGCTGAGGCCACTGGCGAGCACGACCAGCCGCGCCGAGATCGTCTCCCCGCTGCCGAGGGTGACGGTCTGGCGGTCGGCGCTTGTCGAAAGCGCCGTCGCCCTGTCGGCGATCACCTCGACGGTGGGCGGAATCTGCGCGCGCATGGTGTTGACCAGCGTGTCGTACATGATGCCGTACTGGTCGCTCGGCCGCTTCTGGACCAGGCGGCCGAACCGCGCCACCCAGACGTGGCGGTCATGGGTGGTGGCGCGCAGGATCGCATCGGCCAGGCCGGTTCGTCGCAGGATGTCGATCTGGTCGCCGCCGAGCTTCTCGCATCGCAGGTCGGGCGGATAGGTGGTGTGCGGATCGACGACGACGGTCGTGATGCCGGCGCGTCCCAGCATGGCGGCGGCGGTCGAGCCGGCCAGTCCACCGCCAATGATGGCAACCTCGGTGTCTCGCATCGCTATCCGCTCCGCGCTGCGCCTCGTCCGCGGGCCACGCCAGAAACCAATAGTCCTCTCGCGCGCCGAGTTAAACCGTCACGCCTCGTTGGGCGTGTTGATTTCGTGCTGCATGGTTTATGCCGTGCGGGAGCACGCTTCGAATTAACCAGTGCGAGCGGTTTGCCGCGTGCTCCAGGAACTGTGAACTGGCGTCGGGTGCGCGCGGTGTTCTAAATGAGCGCGGGTTGATCCGCGCGGTGCCGGATTGTTGCGAGCCGATCATGGCGAAGATTTCGGTCACTATCGGTCCTCCGCATCGCGAGGCGATGGCGGAGTGGCACGACCTGCTCACGCGGGCGGCTCCGAACGTCTTCATGAATCCGGTGGCGCTGTGTGCGGCCGCCGAGACCGGCTTCGCTCGAATTCATCTTCTGCAGGCGTGGGAGGAGGGCGAGGGGCCGCGCCGGCTGGTCGGCCAGTGGGCGCTCGCGACGCGCAAGCTGACGCCGTTCGGCCCGGCGGTGCTGGATGCGCTGCCTTACGACTATGCCTTCCTGTCGACGCCGGTGATCGATCCGCGCCACGCCGATGATGTGCTGCCTGCCTTCTTCGCCGCGATCGGCAACGATCCGGCGCTGCCGCGCGTGGTGCATCTCGACGCCTTCGACCGCGATACGCCGGGTTTCGCGGCGCTCGGGCAGGCGCTGGCCCGGACCGGCGGCCGCCACTGGATGGTGGCCGCGCAGGGGCGGCCCTGCGTGTCGCGCGAGGCCGGCGTCAAGCGCTCCGGCGCGACCCGCAAGAAGCTGCGGCAGGACTGGAACCGGCTGGCGGCCTGCGGGACGGTCGCGGTCAGCAACGAGCGGTCGCCCGCTGCCGTCGCGCAAGCGTTCGAAGCCTTCCTGGCGCTGGAGCAGCGGAGCTGGAAGGGCGAGCGCGGCACGGCGCTGCTGTGCAGCGCGCGCGATGCCGCGTTCGTCCGGCGGCTGATCGCCGATCTCTGCGCCGTCGGTGCCGCGTCGGTGGCGCTGCTGCTGGTCGATGGCGAGGCCATCGCCGCCCAGGTGCTGATGTATTGCGGCGACAGCGCCTACACCTGGAAGATCGCCTTCGATTCCGCCTATGCGCGCTATTCGCCCGGTGCCCTGCTGGTCGACAAGGCCGCCGAGCAGCTCCTGGCCGAGCCCGGCCTCAAGGCGATCGATTCCTGCTCGCCGGAGAACGGCTTCATGGGCCGGCTCTGGACCGGCCGGCGCCCCCTCGTCGAGGCGCTGATCCAGGTCGGCGGCGGCGTTTCGCCGGCGTTTCCGGTCGAAGCCGCCCGGCTGAAAGGGTATCGGGCGGCCCGCAGGGTGCGAGACTGGCTCCGCGCGCGCCGGGGCGGGGGACCGGCCGCAGCCGCGCGGGCCCCGGTAACCAGTCGTTAACCACCTGGGTTAACTTGCAATTAAGGATTGGACCCATGGAGGCCGGGCCGGCCCGGCCCGGAATCGCCTGCGGGGCGCGGGCGAGGCCATGTTCGAATCGACATCGCGCCGGGTTCGTCGCGCAGGCGCGGGATGCTACGAAAATCATGGCCGCAATGCCGGACGGCACCTCACCGGCCTTTGCGAAAAACCCATATAAAACGGGACTTCCGCGTTGCCGCCAGCAAGAGATTTGCGGCGCTTTTGCCTTGACTTGGACTGGCATGGTGGATACAACCCGCGCACTTAACGGCAGGCGGTGAGCAACGCCAGCGTCGGAACGGACCACCCCTTCAACGCGATCTCTACAGCTTGACGCGGGCACCAACCTCGACGGAAGTCGCTCAAACGCTGCCGACCTAAGCTGGCAATGCCAAGGCGATTGTCGGTCCCCTGAGCTTCTCACGCGGGGCCGATTTCGGATGCACGATCCCGGTTTGAGCAGACAGGCTGACCTGTCCTGCGCGTTCCGCGGTCCTCTGCAGTGTCGAAGCGCTTTCCGCTCCGGGTAGGAGTGGTTGGCGCGGTTTCGTTTTGTTTGTCCGCATAGGCGGAGCACGGGGCGTCAGGCCCCATAGAAATTTGCGAAGTCCTTAAATCTGGCTTCGCGCGAACAAGGGTGAAGGCTCAACGATGCCGACGATCAACCAACTGGTCGCAAATCCGCGCGTGCTGCAGAAGTCGCGCAAGAAGGTTCCGGCGCTTCAGCAGTCTCCGCAGAAGCGGGGTGTTTGCACCCGCGTCTACACGACGACGCCGAAGAAGCCGAACTCGGCGCTCCGCAAGGTCGCCAAGGTGCGCCTGACCAACGGCTTCGAGGTCATCGGCTACATTCCGGGCGAGGGTCACAACCTGCAGGAGCACTCGGTGGTGATGATCCGTGGCGGCCGCGTCAAGGACTTGCCGGGCGTGCGCTACCACATCCTCCGCGGCGTCCTCGATACCCAGGGCGTCAAGAACCGTAAGCAGCGTCGTTCGAAGTACGGCGCCAAGCGTCCGAAGTAAGCGGGAAACAAATCGATGTCTCGTCGCCATTCTGCTGAAAAGCGTGAAGTGCTGCCCGATCCGAAGTTCGGGAACGTTGTCGTTACGAAGTTCATGAACTCGGTGATGTATGCCGGCAAGAAGTCGGTCGCCGAGAGCATCGTCTATGGCGCGCTCGACATGGTCAAGGCCAAGACCAAGCAGGATCCGCTGGCGGTGTTCGTGCAGGCGCTCGACAACGTGATGCCGACCATCGAGGTCCGCTCGCGGCGCGTCGGCGGCGCCACCTATCAGGTGCCGGTCGAAGTCCGTACGACCCGCCGTCAGGCGCTGGGAATCCGCTGGCTGATCGCGGCCGCGCGGGCGCGCAACGAGAAGACGATGACCGAGCGGCTGTCGGCCGAGCTGCTGGACGCGTCGAACAACCGGGGGAGCGCGGTCAAGAAGCGGGAAGACGTGCACAAGATGGCGGAAGCCAACCGTGCCTTCTCGCATTATCGCTGGTAACGGCGACTTAACAGGAATTCTGAAGGACATCTCCCATGCCCCGCCAACATGCCATCGAGGATTACCGTAACTTCGGTATCATGGCGCATATCGACGCCGGCAAGACCACGACGACCGAGCGCATCCTGTTCTACACCGGCAAGAGCCACAAGATCGGCGAGGTGCACGAAGGTGCCGCGACGATGGACTGGATGACGCAGGAGCAGGAGCGCGGCATCACCATCACGTCGGCCGCGACCACCGCGTTCTGGAATGGCAAGCGCCTCAACATCATCGACACCCCCGGCCACGTCGACTTCACCATCGAGGTCGAGCGTTCGCTTCGCGTGCTCGACGGCGCGGTGTGCGTTCTCGACTCCAACCAGGGCGTGGAGCCGCAGACCGAGACCGTCTGGCGCCAGGGCGACAAGTACAAGGTGCCGCGCATCGTCTTCTGCAACAAGATGGATAAGACCGGCGCCGACTTCTACAAGTGCCTCGACGACATCGTCGACCGCCTCGGCGCGAAGCCGGTCGCGATCCAGCTGCCGATCGGCGCCGAGAACAACTTCAAGGGCCTGGTCGACCTCGTCACCATGAAGGGCATCGTCTGGAACGACGAGGCGCTCGGCGCCAAGTTCGACTATGTCGACATCCCGGCCGACCTCGCCGACAAGGCGAAGGAATATCGCGAGAGGCTGGTCGAGGCCGCCGTCGAGCTCGACGACGACGCCATGACCGCCTATCTCGAAGGCACCGAGCCGGACGAGGCGACGCTGAAGAAGCTGCTCCGCAAGGCGGTGGTCACCGGCGCGTTCTATCCGGTGCTGTGCGGCTCGGCCTTCAAGAACAAGGGCGTGCAGCCGCTGCTCGATGCCGTGGTCGACTACCTGCCGTCGCCGCTCGACGTGCCGGCCATCAAGGGCATCGATCCGGACGGCAACGAGGTTCTGCGCAAGGCGGACGACAAGGAGCCGCTGTCGCTGCTCGCGTTCAAGATCATGGACGACCCGTTCGTCGGCACCATCACCTTCTGCCGCATCTATTCGGGTATCCTCATCAGCGGTTCCGGCGTCGTCAATTCGACCCGCGAGAAGAAGGAGCGCATCGGCCGCATGCTGCTGATGCACGCCAACAACCGTGAGGACATCAAGGAAGCCTATGCCGGCGACATCGTCGCGCTGGCCGGCCTCAAGGAAGCCCGCACCGGCGACACGCTGTGCGATCCGGATCATCCGGTGATCCTCGAGAAGATGGAATTCCCCGATCCGGTCATCGAGATCGCGATCGAGCCGAAGTCCAAGGCCGACCAGGAGAAGCTCGGCATCGCGCTGGCGAAGCTGGCGGCGGAGGATCCGTCGTTCCGCGTCTCCACCGATCACGAGTCGGGCCAGACCATCCTCAAGGGGATGGGCGAGCTGCATCTCGACATCAAGGTCGACATCCTGAAGCGCACCTACAAGGTCGATGCCAATATCGGTGCGCCGCAGGTGGCGTTCCGCGAGAAGATCACCAAGCCGGCGGAAGTCGACTACACCCACAAGAAGCAGACCGGCGGCACCGGCCAGTTCGCGCGGGTCAAGTTCGTGGTCGAGCCGAACGAGCCGGGCGCGGGCTTCCAGTTCGAGTCCAAGATCGTCGGCGGCGCGGTGCCGAAGGAGTACATCCCCGGCGTCGAAAAGGGCCTGCAGAGCGTGATGACCTCGGGCGTGGTGGCGGGCTTCCCCGTCGTCGACGTCAAGGTGACGCTGGTGGACGGCGCCTATCACGACGTCGACTCGTCGGCGCTGGCGTTCGAAATCGCCTCGCGCGCGGCGTTCCGCGATGCCCTGCAGAAGGGCAAGTCGGTTCTGCTCGAGCCGATCATGAAGGTCGAGGTGGTGACGCCGGAAGACTACACCGGCTCGGTGATCGGCGACCTGAACTCGCGGCGTGGCCAGATCCAGGGCCAGGACATGCGCGGCAATGCCAACGTCATCAACGCGATGGTGCCGCTCATGAACATGTTCGGTTACGTGAACAACCTGCGCTCGATGAGCCAGGGCCGCGCGACCTTCACCATGCAGTTCGATCACTACGCTGAAGCGCCGGCCAACGTGTCGGCAGAAGTCCAGAAGAAATTCGCCTGATTGTCGGTCACGACGATCGACGCCTGAACGGAGAGTATCATGGCCAAAGAGAAGTTTGAACGTACGAAGCCGCATTGCAACATCGGGACGATCGGTCACGTCGACCATGGCAAGACGTCGCTGACGGCGGCGATCACGAAGGTGCTGGCGGAGACGGGCGGTGCGA
>JAGRLZ010000013.1 GCA_020441545.1 Xanthobacteraceae bacterium
CGAATGGGACAAGGACGATGTCGATGCCATGCGGATGATGAAGGTCGACGTGCTGGCGCTCGGCATGCTGACCTGCATCCGCAAGTGCTTCGACCTGATCGCGCAGCACAAGGGAAGGCGTTATCAACTGTCCGACATCAAGTCGAAGGACGACGATGACGTCTATCAGATGCTGCAGAAAGGCGAATCCCTCGGCGTGTTCCAGGTCGAGAGCCGGGCGCAGATGAACATGCTGCCGCGGCTTCGCCCGCGCACGTTCTACGACCTCGTCATCGAGGTCGCCATCGTGCGGCCGGGGCCGATCCAGGGCGACATGGTGCATCCGTATCTGCGGCGGCGGAAGCTGCCGCCCGAGGCGATCGAATATCCCTACCCGAAAGGCGGCGACAGGGATGAATTGAAGAACATCCTGCGGCGGACGCTGGGCGTGCCGCTGTTCCAGGAGCAGGCGATGCGCATCGCCATCGAGGCGGCGAAATTCACCTCCGAGGAAGCCAACGGATTGCGCCGCGCGATGGCGACCTTCCGCCACAACGGGACCATCCACAAGTTCGAGGAGAAGATGGTCGGAAGCATGATCGCGCGCGGTTATGATCCGGTCTTTGCGAAAAACTGCTTCAAGCAGATTCAAGGGTTCGGCGAATACGGCTTTCCCGAGAGCCACGCCGCCGCCTTCGCGCAGCTCGTCTATGTCTCGTCATGGCTGAAGAAGCGGCATCCCGATGCGTTCTGCTGCGGCCTGCTCAATTCGCAGCCGATGGGATTCTACGCGCCGGCGCAGATCGTCGGCGACGCGCGCAGGAACGGCGTCGCGGTAAGACCTGTCGATGTCTCCCACAGCTTCAGCCAGAACACGCTGGAGGCGCGGTGCGGTGAGCATCACGCGGTGCGGCTCGGCTTTCGCCAGGTCGACGGCTTCAAATGGACCGATCCGGATGAAGCGGAATCCACCGACGGCCGTCACGACGATATCTGCGCCGACTGGGGCGCGCGCATCGTCGCCGCGCGGGCGCGGCGGCCGTTCGCCTCGCTGGAAGATTTCGCGCGCGCGACCGGGCTGCCGAAGCGCGCGCTGGTGCTGCTGGCGGATGCCGATGCGTTTCGCTCGCTCGGGCTCGATCGCCGCGCCGCGTTATGGGCGGTGCGCCGCCTGCCGGACGACGTGCCGCTGCCGCTGTTCGAGGCCGCCGCCGCGCACGAGCAGCCGGACGAGGCCGCCGGACCGCTGCCGCGGATGCCGCTGCCGGAGCAGGTGGTGGCGGACTATCAGACCGTGCGGCTGTCGCTGAAGGGACATCCGATGCAATTCCTGCGCACGATGTTTTCACGCGAGGGCGTTCTCGCCTGCCGTGAGGTCTCCAATGCGCGTGACGGCCGTCAGGTGCGCTGCGCCGGCGTGGTGCTGGTGCGGCAGCGGCCGGGCAGCGCCAAGGGCGTGGTGTTCATGACGCTGGAGGATGAGACCGGCATCGCCAACATCGTGGTGTGGCCGAAGATCATGGCGCGATTCCGGAAAGAAGTGATGGGCGCGCGGCTGGTGTGGGTCGAAGGGCGCATCCAGAGCAGCCCCGAGAAGGTGGTGCATCTGGTCGCGGAGCGCCTGGTGGACCGCTCGCACGACCTGGCGGCGCTGGCCAATGATGCGCTGGTGTGCAAGTCCGCGGGCGCAGCGCCGGTCGACCCGGTTGCCGGCGAATTGCCGGCGCAGAAGCACCGCCATCCGCGCAACGTCCGCATCCTGCCGCGGTCGCGCGATTTTCATTGAATGGGCGTATTGAACGTCATCCGAGAGTCTGGCTGAGAACGCAGGTCACCGTTTCAATCTTGTAGGCACCCGCCTCACAGCCGTCATTGCGAGCGCAGCGAAGCAATCCAGCCTCTTTAGAATAAAGCAGGATTGCTTCGTCGCTCTGCCCCTCGCAACGACGGGCCAGCAAATCCAAACCCCTGCTCTAGGCGCATCGCAGCGAAAGCCTTATAGGATACCCGCGTGGCGCAGCATCGAGTTCTGCCATCAAAACGGCAGCCGAAACGCGTCGAACGATCAAGACCCCCGGAGCAGCATCGATGCAGACGGTCCGCGACATCCTCACCGATCTCTGGACCCAGGCCGGCGGCGAGCCGGCCATGCTGGAGGCGGTGCGGCTGACGGGTGAGGAGCCGGTGCTGCCGTCGTCGTTCCGGGTTGTCGCTGCCGCGCAGGCCGCCGTTGCCGCGGCGGGCCTTGCGGCCGCGCATTTGTGGCGGCTGCGCGGAGGCTTGCCGCAGTCCGTCACGGTGGACATGCGCCATGCCGCGATCGAATGCCGCAGCGAGCGCTATCTCACCGTCGACGACAAGCCGCCGCCGCCGGCATGGGACGCCATCGCCGGTGTCTACAAGACCGGCGACGACCGCTTCGTCCGGCTCCACACCAATTTCCCGCACCATCGCGACAGCATCTGCAAGCTGCTCGACTGCAAGCCGGAGCGCGAGGCCGTGCAGGCCGCGCTGATGCGGTGGAAGGGCGAGGCGTTCGAAACCGCGGCTTACGAGGCCGGCTGCGTGGTGTCGTTCATGCGCAGTCCGCAGGAGTGGTTCGCCCATCCGCAGGCCGAAGCGCTGGCGCGGCTGCCGCTGATCTCGATCGAGCGCATCGGCGAAGCGCCGCCGCGGCCGTGGCGCGGCGGCGACCGGCCGCTGTCGGGCCTGCGCGTGCTGGACCTGTCGCGCGTCATCGCAGGCCCGGTGGCGGGGCGCACGCTTGCCGCGCACGGCGCCGACGTGATGCGGGTGGCGAGCCCGAACCTGCCGTCGATCCCGTGGCTGGTCATCGACACCGGGCGCGGCAAGCTGTCGTGCTTCGCCGACCTGAAGACCGAGGACGGACGCACTTGTTTGCGGAAACTGCTGTCGCAGGCCGACGTGTTCTCGCAGGGCTATCGCCCGCAGGCGCTGGCGGCGCTCGGCTTCTCGCCGCAGGATGCCGCGCTGCTGAGCCCCGGCATCGTCTATGTGTCGCTGTCGGCCTATGGGCATCTCGGCCCGTGGGCGGAGCGGCGCGGGTTCGATTCGCTGGTGCAGACCTCGACCGGCTTCAACCATGCGGAGGGGCAGGCCGCCGGCCTGGACGGGCCGAAGGAACTGCCGATGCAGATCCTCGATCACGCCACCGGCTACCTGATGGCGTTCGGCGCGATGATGGCGCGGGTGCGCCAGGCGCGCGAGGGCGGAAGCTGGCATGTCCGCCTGTCGCTGGCGCAGACCGGCCGCTGGCTGTGGAATCTGGGCCGGCTCAGCGGCGGGCTGGTGGCCCCCGATATCAAGCCGGAGGCGGTCGCGCCGTATCTGGAGCAGAGTGATTCCGGTTTCGGCACGTTGCGCGCGGTGCGCCATTCGGCGATGCTGTCGCGCACGCCGGCGGCGTGGTCGCGACCGGCGGTGCCGCTCGGCCACGACGCAGCGGAATGGCCGGCGCGGGACTGAACCGACATCATGCCGAAAATCTTCACCGATGCCGACGCGATCGCCGACGATATCATCCGCGAGACGGGGCCGAACCTCGTGGTCGGCCTGCCGCTCGGGCTCGGCAAGGCCAATCACATCATTAACGCGCTGTATCGCCGCGCGGCCGCCGACCGTGCGCTGAAGCTGACGTTCTTTTCCGCGCTGACGCTGGAGAAGCCGAGGCCAAGCAACGATCTCGAGCGCCGTTTCATCGCGCCGGTGATCGAGCGGCTGTTCGGCGGCTATCCCGATCTCGATTATGCCGCCGCGCTGCACGCGGGCAGGCTGCCGCCGAACATCGAGGTCGCGGAATTCTTCTTCCTCGCCGGCAGGTGGCTGCGGGTGCCGTTCGCGCAGCAGCACTATATCTCCGCGAACTACACCCACGCCGCCGGTTACGTGCGCGACCGCGGGCTCAACGTCATCACCCAACTGGTGGCCAAGCGTGTGGTCAATGGTGAGACGCGCTACAGCCTGAGCTGCAACACCGACACCACGCTCGATCTGTTGAAGGCGCGCGCCGAAGGCAAGGCGTCGTTCCGCCTGGTGGGGCAGGTCAATTCCGAACTGCCGTTCATGCCGGGGCCGGGTGACCTGCCGGCAAGCGCGTTCAGCGCCGTTCTCGACAGCCCCGACACCGACTTCCCGCTGTTCGCGCCGCCATCGGAGCCGGTCAGCGATGCGAAATATGCGATGGGCCTGCATGCCGCGAGCCTGATCCGCGACGGCGGCAGCCTCCAGATCGGCATCGGGCAGGTCGGCGACGCGCTGGCGCAGGGGCTGATCGTGCGCCACCGTGACAGCGCGGGCTATCGCGAGATCATGCAACGGCTCGCGCCGTCTTCGACGCCGCTGGAGAGCGGGCCGTTCGACAAGGGCCTCTACGGTGTCAGCGAAATGGTGTTCGAGGCGTTCCTCGGGCTGATCGAAGCCGGCGTGCTCAAGCGCGAGGTCGACGGCGTCGTGCTGCACGGCGCGTTCTTCCTCGGGCCGAAGGATTTCTATCGCGCGCTGCGCGAGATGCCGCCGGATCGGCGCCAGCACATCAAGATGATGCCGGTGTCGTTCACCAACCAGCTCTATGGCGACGAGGAGGCCAAGCGCCGCGCCCGCGTCGATGCGCGCTTCGTCAACAACACCATGATGGCGACGCTGCTTGGTGCCGCGGTTTCCGATGGCCTCGACAGCGGGCAGGTGGTCAGCGGCGTCGGCGGCCAGTACAATTTCGTCGCGCAGGCTTTCGCGCTGGA
>JAGRLZ010000118.1 GCA_020441545.1 Xanthobacteraceae bacterium
CGGTGGTGATGGTGAAGCCCGGCGGCACCGGAAGGCCGAGATTCGCCATTTCCGCGAGATTGGCGCCCTTGCCACCGAGCAGGTCGCGCAGGCCCGACTGGCCCTCGGCCTTGCCGTCGCCGAAGGTGTAGACCCACTTGCCCGGCTTCGGCGCAACCGCTTTTGCCGCCGGCGCCTTGGTCCTTGCCGCCGGCGCTTTGCGAGCCGCGGGCGCCTTGCCCCTGGCGGGCGCGGCCTTGCCCCTGGCGGGTGCGGCCTTGCGCTTGACGGCGGGGGTTTTGGCGGCGGAGGACTTAACGGCGGTTTTGGCTTTCGCCGCTTTCTTCCCCGTCTTCTTGCCGGCCTTTTTTCCGACCTTGGCCGCACGGGCCGGTGCGGCCTTTTTCGCCGCGGGCCTGGCCTTCACGGCAGCCTTCGATGTGACAGCGGATTTCGAGGACTTCTTGGACGACTTCTTGGATTTCGATGCAGCTTTGGCCATGGCTTCCAGACGGTCGGCAGGAGGGGAAAACGCTGCCGCCTTACACCACGTTTTGACGGCCCCGCGCAAGCCGCGAGGCCATGCCGCACCCTCCTAAAAGTGCAGCGCCTTGAACACCCCGAGGCCGACCAGCCCGATGAAGATCAGGTAGATCGCGACGACGAAGTTGAGCAACCGCGGCATCAAAAGGATCAGGATTCCGGCAATCAAAGCGACGATGGCCGGAAGATGGGCGGCGGTGATGACCATGGGGAAAGCTCCACGTTGCGGATAAAACAGAGCGAGTTCACGAATCGTCTCGGTTTTTATCATCGCCGTGAGCACGACGGTAGCGGACGCCAGCGCCGTCGCAGGCATTTCACGAAATCACCCCTCCGCCGCCGCATTCAGCGGGAACGGCGCCGCGGCGGCGGACTTGTATCGTTTTCCGAGCCGCCCCCGCGGGCGGTGCTTGCTGCTCAGGAGAACGCTCATGCGCCATTCGCTCATCACCCTCACCGCTGCCGCCCTGACGGGCCTGACGGCGCTTCCGCTCGCCGCGCAGGCGCAAAGCACCATCGTCGTGGAAGACAGCGGCACGGTCGGCGGCCCGTCGCTGATGATTCCGGCGGACCAGTTGCCGCGCTTCCGCGAATATGTGGTGCAGGAAAGCGTGCCGTCCTACGTGGTGGACGAGCCGATCGCGGTCGGCACGGTGCTGCCCGAAGTCGGCGTGACCTATTACGACGTGCCGCAGGATTATGCGGTGACGCCCTATCGCTACACGGTGGTCAACGACCGCACCGTGCTGGTCAACCCGCGCACGCGCCGCGTGATGCAGATCGTGGAATAGCGGTGGCAATGATGCATGGCCACCATCATCTGGCAGGGCGTGATCCGGCGGGAAGCGATATCCGCCACGAGAACCGTCATACTCCGCGAAGGCGGAGTATCCGGTAATCACTACCAAGGCCAGATTGCGCTCGCCTCGCATACTGGATCGTCCGGTCAAGCCGGACGATGACGCCTCGTATTGCAGCCAAAGCTCCCGAAACGCGACCCTCAGTCCTGAATCTTCGAGAAATCCGCGACCGCCCGCGTGGCGGCGCGGATTTCGTTCAGCAGCTTGAGACGATTCTCGCGAATCTCTGGCTTGTCGTCGTTGACCTTCACCTTGTCGAAGAACGCATCGACCGCCGGGCGCAGCTTCGCCATCGCGCTCATGGCCGCGGCAAAGTCTTCCTTCGCGACAGCGTCGTTTGCCTCGCGCTTGACCTCATCGATGGCGCGGGCAAGCTGCTTCTCTTCATCCGCGACGAACAGCGATGCATCCGGCGCGCCGTCGAAGCGGCGCTTGTCCTTCTTCTCCTCGATGGCGAGGATGTTCGACGCGCGCTTGGTGCCGGCGAGCAGGTTCCTGCCGTCGTCGGTGTCGAGGAATTTGCCCAGCGCCTCGACGCGGCGGACGATCATCAGGAGATCTCGGGAGTTACCGCTGCCAGGAACATTCTTCCCGGCTCCTTGAGAAAAGATGGCATCGACAAGATCATGTCGCGCACCTTGATCGCGCAATTGAACTTTCAGGCGGTCGCCAATGAAATCAATCAGAGAGAATGCGGTAGTCGTTGAGTCATGATTGGGAAAAAGATCGCCGTGGCTCATTAACAACGACGTCAATTCAAGACGCTGTTTGTTATCAAGAATAGAGCGAATAATGCCTAAACCTGCCCGGCGCAGCGCATAGGGGTCTTTCGATCCCGTCGGTTTTTCGTCGATCGCCCAGAAGCCGACCAGCGTGTCGATCTTGTCGGCGAGCGCTACCGCAATCGCGACCGGATCGCCCGGCACGCGGTCGTTCGGGCCCTGCGGCTTGTAGTGATCCTCGATCGCCTGCGCGACGCTGGCATCTTCGCCTTGCGCCAGCGCGTAGTATTTCCCCATCAGGCCCTGCACCTCGGGGAATTCGCCGACCACTTCCGTGAGCAGGTCGGCCTTCGCCAGCTTCGCGGCGCGCCTGGTCTTCCCGACATCGGCGCCGACCAGCGGCGCGATCTCGGCGGCCAGCCGCTCGATCCGCGCGATGCGCTCCGCCTGCGTGCCGAGCTTTTCGTGAAACACGATGTGCTCGAACTTCGGCAGCCGGTCCTCGAGCTTGGTCTTGAGGTCGGTCTCGTAGAAGAATTTCGCGTCCGACAGCCGCGCGCGGATGACGCGCTCGTTGCCGGCAACGATGGCCGCACCGCCGTCGCTGGCCTCGATATTGGCGACGAGAATGAACTTGTTGGCGAGCTTTCCCGTCTTGGGGTCGTTGACGACAAAACACTTCTGGTTGTTGCGGATGGTGGCGCGAATCACCTCGTCCGGAATCGACAGGAAGGATTCGTCGAACGACCCCGTCAGCACCACCGGCCATTCGACCAGCCCCGCGACTTCATCGAGCAGGCCCTGGTCCTCGACCAGTTCGAACCCTTGCGCGAAAGCGAGGTTCCTGGCTTCGGTGAGGATGATATCCTTGCGGCGAGCGGAATCGAGCACCACCCTGGCGTCGAGCAGCTTCGCTTCGTAGTCCTCGAAGCGGCGCACGCTGAATTCGGCGGGCGCCATGAAGCGGTGGCCGCGCGTCACCTGCCCGGCCGTGATGCCGGCGACATCGAACCTCACCACGTCCGGCTCCTCGGTCTCCATGCCGAAGGTCGCGACAATCGAATGCAGCGGCCGCACCCAGTGCAGCGCGCCGGGTTTCGCGGAGCGTTCGCCCCAGCGCATCGCCTTGGGCCACGGGAAGGTGCGGATGACGACGGGCACGATCTCGGCGATGACGTCGATCGCGGGCCGGCCTTCCTTCTCGATCAGCGCGACGTAGAAATCGCCCTTCTTCGGGTCTTTCTGGATTTTTGCTTCGTCGAGCGACTTCAGGCCGGTGGCCTTGAGGAAGCCCTGAACCGCCGCCTCGGGCGCGCCGACCTTCGGCCCCTTGCGCTCGTCCTTCAGGTCGGGCTGCCGCGCCGGCAGGCCGTGCACGGTGAGCGCGAGGCGGCGCGGCGTCACGAACGCCTTGGCGCCCTCATAGACCAGTCCTTCGGCGACCAGCTTGTCGGTTACCATCTTGCGCAGGTCGTCGGCGGCCTTCGCCTGCATGCGCGCGGGGATTTCCTCGGAGAACAGTTCGAGCAGAAGATCAGGCATGTCGTATCACTCCCCTCCCCGCGCCATCGCCTCACCCTCCCCTCGAGGGGGAGGGTCGCCTGCCAAAGGCGGGCGGGGTGGGGTGGCGCACACCGCGTCGTCGATTGCATCCAGCACGGATCTTGTCCTGCTCATCACGTCATTGTTCCAGAATCGCAACACCCGATAACCTTCCGAATTCAACCAGCGCGTTCGCACAGCATCGCGGCTTCTCCCGTCGTCGGTCCCGTGTTGCGATCCATCGACTTCGACGACAAGCCGCATGGAAAGACAGGCAAAATCCGCAATGTAAGGAGCGATCACGACCTGCCGTCTGAAATGACTTCCCTTGATCTGGAGCCGGCGCAGATGATGCCAGAGAATTGCTTCGGCACCGGTTCCATCCAAACGCAATCGCCTTGCAGAGCGCCGCTTGAAATCACCGACCGTCCTTTTCACCACGGAATTCACCCCACCCCGCTCGCTGCGCGAGCGACCCTCCCCCTCAAGGGGAGGGTTGCGCGACAAAGCTACCCCACGCCGCCCGCTTCGGTGTGGACCCACGCCTCGCCGCAGGCTTTCGCCAGTTCGCGCACGCGCAAGATGTAGCTCTGGCGCTCGGTCACCGAAATGACCCCGCGCGCGTCGAGCAGGTTGAAGACATGGCTTGCCTTGATGCACTGGTCATAGGCCGGCAGCGCCATCAGGTGGCGCTCCCTCCTGTCGTCGGCCCAGCCGGCTTCGAGATAGCTGCGGCAGGCGTTCTCCGCCATCCTGAACTGCTCGAACAGCATCGCGGTGTCGGCGTGCTCGAAGTTGTGGCGCGAATATTCCTGCTCGGCCTGCAGGAACACGTCGCCATAGGTCACCTTGTCGGCACCGTCGCGGCCGTTGAAATTGAGATCGTAGACGTTCTCGACGCCCTGCACATACATCGCCAGCCGTTCGAGGCCGTAGGTGAGTTCGCCCGCCACCGGCGCGCATTCGACGCCCGCGACCTGCTGGAAGTAAGTGAACTGCGACACCTCCATGCCGTCGCACCAGCACTCCCAGCCGAGCCCCCAGGCGCCGAGCGTCGGGCTTTCCCAGTCGTCCTCGACGAAGCGGATATCGTGCAGCGCGCTGTCGATGCCGATCGCCGCGAGCGACTTCAGGTAGAGGTCCTGGATGTCCGGGGGCGACGGCTTGAGGATCACCTGGAACTGATAATAGTGCTGCAGGCGGTTGGGGTTCTCGCCGTAGCGGCCATCCTTCGGCCGCCGCGACGGCTGCACATAGGCGGCATTCCATCGCTTCGGCCCGAGCGCGCGCAGCGTCGTCGCCGGATGGAACGTGCCCGCGCCGACCTCCATGTCGTAGGGCTGCAGGATGACGCAGCCGTAATCGGCCCAGTATCGCTGCAGGGTCAGGATCAATCCCTGGAACGAGCGTTCCGGGCGCATATGGGGAGGCAAGGCGTCCATCGGATATTCGGAATTCTGGAATGGGAACAAGCGCGCGGGACCGTATCGGCGCCGGCCCCGGGAATCAAGGCGAGCCTTCCGGCGCGCCGCGATCCGGACAATTGCAGCGATCCGATGGAATGACGGCTAACCCTGCCGTCACCGAATCGAAAAGCCCGAGGTATTGCAGGGTTCTACCAGGGCATCATTGGAGCGACTGTTAGGGAGTCCATGCTACCACGGTCACGCGCGACGGCTCCATCCGGCCGGACGAGCCCATGCGCAACCTCCAAGCTTGCTCGCCGGTCCAGGAAGGGCGATGCCCTGCCCCGACACGACCGGCGAGACGGCCTTTTTCCTCCGGAAAACCCTTCCCTCGCGAAAGCCCGCTCAGCCCGGGCGATAGGCGCCGGTGCGCGGATCGCGCCTCAAGGTCGGAATATCCTGGGTCCGCACCGGCTCGGCGGCGCGGGCCAGCCGCGCCTCTTCCAGCTCTTCGTTGATCCGGCGCGCGGTACGATACGCCCAGCGAACCACGGCAAGCCCACCCAGGGCACCCGCGAATGCAATCAGCGGCGGCATCGGTCGATCCTTCTCATCCTTCATCGTCGCGCGCCCCTTGATGCTCATTTTCGCGCAGGCGGCCGGCATCCGCAAGCGGCCAAAAGGCGCAGACCGAATGCGCCTCACAGCCCGAATTTGGCCCAGATCGCCCGCTCCTCGAGCGCGGAGATGACGCCGCCCGGCAAACCCGCCAGGCTGTCGTGGAACCCGGCCGCGCCGGCGCCCGACTTGCGCCCCACGAGGTTCGCCAGCAGCCCGGTGGCCGGCGCGATCACCGGCGTCTGCACCTGCTCGCCATAGCGGGCCCGCAGCACCGAGCGGAGATCGCCGATCCTGTCGGCAAGCCCGAGCGACACCGCGGTTTCGCCGCCCCAGTATTCGCCCGAGAACAGGGTATCGTCGCTGCCGGCCAGCCGTGCGCCGCGGCTCCGCTTCACCAGCTCGATGAAGGTGGCATGAATCTGCCGCTGGATCGCCTTCAGGCGGGCGACATCGTCCGGGTTTTCGGGGAGGAACGGATCGAGCGTCACCTTGTGGTCGCCAGCGGTATAAACGCGCCGCTCGACGCCGATCTTGCGCAAGAGATCCTGGAAGCCGAACGACGCGCCGACGACGCCGATCGATCCCAGGATCGACGACGGATCGCAGATGATCTCATCGCCGGCGCAGGCGATCATGTAGCCGCCGGACGCGGCGACGTCTTCGACGAAGACCAGCACCGGAAGCTTCTTTTCACCCGCCAACTGGCGGATGCGCTGATAGATCAATCGCGACTGCACCGGCGAGCCGCCCGGCGAATTGACGACCACCGCGACAGCGTTGGCGTTCTTCATCCCGAAGGCACGATCGAGCAGCTTGGCGACACCCGCGAGCGAAAGACCCGGGCGAAGCGGCATCACCGCGCCGATCGTGCCCGACAGCCGCACCACCGGCACCAGCGCCGCATCCTTGCGCCAGCGCCGCGGAAGCGCCCGTGCCAACCTGTCCATCAGTCCGGCCATGATCCTCGAACTCCTTCGAATGGTTTGCCGCGAATCCCGTTTCGCGGGTTGCATGCCTTTACCGAACATTCACCGTTCGGGATCACGACAGTGTCAACAAACGTGTGGAACGTGACTAGCCCTTCGACCCTATACTGCAATTGGACCTTGCAGCGGAGCGAACGATGAAAATCTATCTGCTGATCGTCGTGATGGGCGCACTCTGGACCGCAATCCGCATGACATCGACACCGCGCAACGCCGGCAAGCCGGTTTCGCGCTGATATTGCCGTATGCCTGGCGCCATTAGAGCGCTTTCGAGCAAAGTGGATACCGATTCGCGTAAGGAAAACGCGTTTTCTATCGGGACGGAAATAGCCCCAGAGATACGCCGCATTAAAGATGCCCCATGGGCAGCGGGGCATCGCCGGCAAGAATAGCCTGCGCCGCGGGATCGGGCTGCCCTGCCGCATCGTTGAGCCGCAGCGATTCGAAAAGCCGCAATGGCGCACGCGCACCTTTGGTCGCACCGGCGAGAATCCGGATCGCCGGCAGGGTCGCCTTGCCCCTGGAAGCCTTGCCATGGACCGGCTGGATCGCCACCCCGCCGAAGCCGCGGCCCAGCGCCGCAAGAACCTCCGCCAAACCGTCCGCGCGCCAGATCAGCGTCAGCTTTCCGCCCGGCCTGAGAATTCGCCGGGCCGCATGAACCCACGTCGCAAGCGTCGTCTCGGATGCCACATGCGCGGTGCGCCGCGCCGCCTGCGGCGAGGCATTCTGGCGTGACGGGTGGTTGAACGGCGGATTCATCAGGACGATGTCGGCACAATCCGGCCGCAGTCCGGCCGCGGCAAAAGCGCGCGCGCCCGCGCCGACGTCGAGCGCGACCGCCCGGGCGGCAATTCCGTTCGCCGCCGCGTTCGCCGCGGCGAGGCCGGCAAGGCCGGGATCGATCTCGACCATCGCCAGTTCGATGTCCGGCACGCGCCGGGCCAGCGCCAGTCCTGCCGCGCCGACCCCCGCCCCGAACTCGACCACGCGATCACCGGGCCGGGCCGGTGTCGCGGCGGAGAGCAGGATCGCGTCGTGCCCCGCCCGATGCCCGGACACCGGCTGCTTCAGGCGCAGGCGGCCACCGAGGAAGCCGTCGTCGGTCAAATCCACCGGCGGATCACTCGTCGGGACGCAGTTCATGGGCCAGCCCGGCGTCGGCGAGAAGCTGCCGCGCGACGCGGTTGTCGTCCTCATGCACCATGATCCGCCGCGGGATGATGCCGAGCGACCCCTCCACGATGCTCATGTTCTGATCGAGCACCAGATGGCGGATATCGGCACCGTCGAGCAGCGCCTCGATCGCCGAAACCAGCACCGCGTCGTTGGTTCGCACCAGTTCGCGCACCGGGAAACCTCCTCTGTCGACCGTCGATTCCGACTTTTTGCCATGAAGGTCAATGGTTTCGTTGCCCTTGCCGTCGCACCCGCCAATTTCTATGCTGTCGGGGCGTTTCTTGGCTCTGGCGCAAAGATCGCCTTTCGATTCCGGCTAGATTTGCGCTATCTCATTCGGCCCCTCCGGCCTGCCCATCAACAGGGCCGGACGACCCTCGTTTCAGTCTGGAGACCCTGCGTGGCGGTGATTGTTCCTTTCGAGAGTCCCTCGAGCGCGTCGATCGATCAGCTCGTCGAACTCGTTGCCGCCGACATGGAGCGGGTCAACGCCACCATCCTGTCCCGGACGGGGTCGGAGGTCACGATGATCCCGGAGGTCGCCAATCACCTGATCTCGTCCGGCGGCAAGCGGCTGCGGCCGATGCTGACGCTGGCGATGGCGGGCCTGTCGGGCTACAGCGGCGACGGCCACATCAAGCTGGCGGCCTCGGTCGAATTCATGCACACCGCGACCCTGCTGCATGACGACGTGGTCGACGAAAGCGAGCTCCGCCGCGGCAAGCTGTCGGCACGGATGCTGTGGGGCAACGAGGCCAGCGTGCTGGTCGGCGATTTCCTGCTCGGCCAGGCGTTCCGCATGATGGTGGAGGTCGGCTCGCTGCGCGCGCTCGACATCCTGTCGTCGGCGGCCGCCACCATCGCCGAGGGCGAGGTGATGCAACTCGCCGCCGCCAAGAACACCGCAACCACCGAGGACGAATACCTCGCGGTGATCCGCGGCAAGACCGCCGAACTGTTCGCAGCCGCTTGCGAGGTCGGCCCGGTGATCGCGGAGCGCCCGAAGGCCGAACAGACCGCGGCGGCCAGCTACGGGATGAATCTCGGCATTGCGTTCCAGCTCGTCGACGACGTGCTCGACTATGGCGGCAAGGCCACCAAGCTCGGCAAGAATGTCGGCGACGATTTCCGCGAGGGCAAGATCACCCTGCCGGTCGTCCTCGCCTTCCGGCGCGGCAATGACGTCGAACGCGACTTCTGGATTCGCGCGCTGGAGCGCGGCGAGATCAACGACGACGATCTCGATCATGCCATCGGCCTGATGACCAAGCACCGCGCGCTGGAAGATACGATGAGCCGCGCGCATCACTACGGCGCCATGGCGGTGGATGCGCTGGCGCTGCTGCCGCCGTCGCCGATGAAGACGGCGCTGGAGCAGGTCGTCGCCTTCTGCCTCGCCCGCTCGCACTGAAACCTGTTCGCACTGAAAGAAAAAAGAGCCGCGCCCGGCGCCCTTCCGCCGGGGCACGGTCGGCTCAGGGCCGCAAATCGCCGGCCGCCGTCAGCCCAGCGTCCCGGCGTGAACCCACCAGCCGGGATGGCCGGTGCCGAGCCTGGACGCAGCCGCGGAGGCGGCGGCGGCATCTTCATAGATCGCGAAACAGGTTGCGCCGGAGCCCGACATCCGCGCCACCTGCACGCCCATGGTGTCGCTCAGGGCCGCCAGCACCTCGCCGATCACCGGCTGGAGCCGGATCGCCGGCGTCTCGAGGTCGTTGCGGCCGCGGGTCAGCGTCTTCAGCAGTTCCGCAGGGCTCGCGCCCGGCTTGGGCCATGCCAGCGAGCGCACCACATCGGCGACGCCGGTAAGGATTTCGCCGTTCTTCAGTCCGAGCCCCTTGAACACGTCCGCGGTCGCCACCGCGACGCGCGGATTGACCAGCACGGCAGCGCAGGCCGGAAACTCCAGCGGCGACAGCTTCTCGCCGACGCCGGTCATCAGGCACGAGCGCGAGGCGAGGCACACCGGAACGTCCGCGCCGGTCAGCCGCGCCGCTTCCACAAGACGCGGATCGTCGAGCGCCAGACCGTTGGCACGCGCCAGCAGGCGCAGCGCCGCCGCCGCATCCGCCGACCCGCCGCCGATTCCCGCCGCGACCGGAAGTTGCTTGTCGAGCGTGAAGCGCCCGAGTTGCAGGCCCGGAACCTGGTCCGCCAGCAGACGCGCGGCCTTGATGACGAGATTGTCGGCGAGATCGCCACACTGCGCGGCCCCGGGGCCCGACGTTTCCAATCGCAGTTCAGGCCCCGGCTCGAGAGACAGCCGGTCGGCGCAATCGGCGAACGCCACCAGGCTGGCGAGATCGTGATAGCCGTCTGCGCGCCGCCCCAGCACGCGAAGCGTCAGATTGACCTTCGCATGCGCCATTTCACTCAAGTCAGACATTGGCCCCCGCTGCCCGATCAACCGCCCTTGTCGTCGCTTTTCTTCTTGTCGGCCTCCGCCGCGGCCGGGGTCGGTTCCGCCGGCAGGCCGTTCTTGATCTTGGCCTCGATCTTCGGCAGCTCTTCGGGGTCCGGTTTCAGGTCGCGGGCATGCGCCCACTGGAAGCGGGCCTCGAGCGTGCGGCCGACCCGCCAATAGGCATCGCCGAGGTGGTCGTTGATGGTCGGATCCTCGGGCTTCAGGTCGATTGCCCGCTCCAGGTGCTTCACCGCCTCCTGGTAATTCCCGATCCGGTAATAGGCCCAGCCCAGCGAATCCACGATGTAGCCGTCATCGGGCCGCTGCTCGACCGCGCGCTTGATCATCGTCATGGCCGCATCGAGGTTCATCCCGCGATCGATCCACGAATAGCCGAGATAGTTGAGAACGTGCGGCTGCTCCGGCTTGAGGGCCAGCGCCTTCTTCATGTCGGCTTCGGCCTTGTCCCACTGCTTGGATCGTTCCTCGCAGATGCCGCGGAAATAATAATACACCCAGGTATTGTTCTCGGTGCCGGTGAGCTGGTCGATGGCGCTGCCATAGGTGCCGACGCAATCGGCGAATTTCTTGCGGCCACGCTCGATGTTGCCGAGCGCCATGATCGCCTCGACATCCTTCGGGTCGTCATGGATGACGGCCTTGAGAATCCTGATGGCATCCTCGCTGCGGTCGACGGCATCGAGATCGGTCGCCATCTGCACCTGGGCGTTGCGGTGAAGCGGCGAGTTGGCGGGAACACGCTCATACACCTTGATCGCCATCGCCGGCTTCTTCACCGATTCGTAGAGATCGCCGAGCGACAGCAGCGCCAGCGCGTGGTTGGGCTGAAGATGCAGGGCGAGCTGGAGATAGACCAGCGCGAGATCCTCGCCGCCGCGGCGGGTCAGGGACGCGCCGATGCCGTACAGCGCCTCCGCGGCGCCACCCTGGGGCGAATTCACCAGCGGCGGCAGTTTCCTGCCGGCCTTGGTCTCGCGGATGCCTTCGACCACCAGCGGATGGCGGGACAGCTTCTTGTCGAATGCCTGATAGATGCCCAGCGCTGCTTCCGGTCCCTCGTTGCGCGACAGCCAGCGCGCATAGGCGTCGGCCATTCGCAGCGCCGTTTCGTCGAGCTTGTAGGCCCGCCGCAGCCGCGTGCCGGCTTCCTTTTCGTTGCCGGCAAGCTGCATCATCAGGCCGGTGTGGAGATCCTTGAAGATCGGATACCACTCGGGCCCGGTGAGCTTGTCGATTCCGGCCACCGCGTTCTTGGCGTGACCGGCGCCGTATTCCGCCCATCCCGCCAGCAAGGCCGCCACCAGGTCGGTGATCGGGCCCCGCACCGACTGGTTGATGTTGCGCCGCGCCGCGGCATAGCGCTTCAGCTTGAGGTCATGCACGCCGACCACGAGCCGCGCGACCCGGTTGGACTTGTCGGCCTTCAGGATGCGGTGGGCGAGCTTGACGGCTTCCTCGATATTGCCGTCGGCCAGCGACGAGATGAAGGCGCGATCGAGCAACTGGCTGTTCTTCGGATCCTTGCCCAGGGCGAATCGATAGAACTCGGCAGCGGCGCCCGCGTCCCGCTCGATGCTGGCATGGCGCGCGGCGAGGTAGCTGCCGGACACCGTCATGTCCTTCAATTCCGCACGGGTCGGGAAGGTCGACGATGCATTCGCCGGATGATCCGGGGTCTGCGCCGCAAGCGGGCCCTGCAAGCCCAGTGTCACGGCGACGACGGCGGCCATCATCAGGGGCTTGGTCAGGGGCTTGGAATGAAAGAAGCCCTTGGAATGAAAGAAGCCCTTGGAACGAAAGAGAGCCTTGGAACGA
>JAGRLZ010000119.1 GCA_020441545.1 Xanthobacteraceae bacterium
TATTCCTCGGGCCGATAGGGCGCCAGCGCCTGCTGCTTCATCAGCCGGCGGGTGACGCGGATGGCGTCGGCCGCGACCTCGCGGTCGGCGTCGGTTGCCAGATAGTTCGGCGCGATCACCGGCGCCGCGTCGGCGTCCCTGTCGCGCAGGCGGATGGTGCCGCGCGAGGTCGGCTGCAGGTTGCAGGCGCTCACAGTGACGGCGGGGAAGCGGTGCAGCGGATCGCCGAACTTGTCCAGCGACAGCGGCTGGGCATGAAACTGGATGTTGGCGCGCTCGCGGCCCGGATCGGAGCGGGTGAAGATGCCGAGCTGTGATGGCGCCATGGTCAGCGGACCGCGCCGGCGCAGCGCGTAGTCGAGCCCCATCAGGCCGCGCCCGATCAGCGAGTAGTAGGTCTCGTTCAGCGTCTTGACGCCAAAGACCTTGTAGATCGCGCGTTGTTGAAGATGGTCCTGCAGGTTGCGGCCGACGCCGGGCCGGTCCGCCACCACCTCGATGCCGAGCGGCGCCAGCCAGTCGGCCGGGCCGATGCCGGAGCGTTGCAGGATCGCGGGCGAGCCGACCGCGCCCGAACTCAGGATCACTTCGCCTTTGGTGCGCGCCTCGAACGTCTCGCCGCCGCGGCTGAAGCGGATGCCGACGGCGCGGCCGTTCTCGATGATGAGCCGGTCCACCAGCACATCGGTTTCCAGCCGCAGGTTGGCGCGCGTCAGCGCGGGCTTGAGGAAGCCGCGCGCCGCCGACCAGCGCCGCCCGCGCTTCTGGTTGACGTGGAAATAGCTGACGCCCTCGTTGTCGCCGGTGTTGAAATCCGGAATGCGCGGAATGCCCATCTGCCCGGCGGCGTCGCCGATCGCATCGAGGATGGCCCATGACAGCCGCGGCGCCTCGATGCGCCAGCCGCCGCCGGTACCGTGATGTTCGCTGTCGCCGAGGAAGTGATCCTCGAGCCGCATGAACACCGGCTTGACGTCGTCCCAGCCCCAGCCGGTGAGGCCGAGCTGGCGCCAGTGATCGTAATCGGCGGCCTGTCCGCGCATTGAGATCATGGCATTGATCGCCGAGCAGCCGCCGATCACCTTGCCGCGCGGATAGCTCAGCGCGCGGCCGTTGAGGCCGGGCTCCGGTTCGGTCTTGAACATCCAGTCGGAGCGGGGATTGCCGATCGCGAACAGGTAGCCGACCGGGATGTGAAACCAGATCCAGTTGTCGTTGCCGCCGGCTTCGAGGACCAGTACGCGGTTGTTCGGGTTTTCCGACAGGCGATTGGCGAGGACGCAGCCGGCGGTGCCGGCGCCCGCGATGATGTAGTCGAAATCGCCGTCGAGTCGTGTCGCCGTATCCGCTGCCATGCCTGCTGCCATGCCCACCGCCGTGTTTCCACCGCGTGTCCTTGTCGCCGGCATTAGGGGCCGGCATCTTGATGGTACTGGCTTAGCGCCGCCGGGCCGGGCTGTACAGCCGGCCGCCGGGGCGGGGAGGGTGGCCGGTTGGGCGGACCGCCCGGCTTGTGTTATGGATGGCGTTCGGCCCGGGCGTCGCGTGCCGGGCGCATCTTTTTCGAGGTTCGTCATGCCCGTCATCAATCGCGTCGCCGATCTGCAACCGGACATCATGGCCTGGCGCCGGCATCTCCATGCCAACCCCGAACTGATGTACGACGTGCATGACACCGCCGCCTTCGTGGCCGAGCGGCTGCGCGAATTCGGCTGCGACGAGGTGGTGACGGGCCTCGGGCGCACCGGCGTGGTCGGCGTCATCAAGGGCGGCAAGCCGGCCTCCGGCGAGGTCAAGGTGATCGGCCTGCGCGCCGACATGGACGCGCTGCCGATCGCGGAAGAAACCAACCTGCCTTACGCCTCGAAGACGCCCGGCAAGATGCACGCCTGCGGCCATGACGGCCACACCGCCATGCTGCTCGGCGCGGCGCGCTACCTGGCGGAGACCCGCAATTTCGCCGGCGACGCGGTGATGATCTTCCAGCCCGCCGAGGAGGGGGGCGCCGGCGCCGACGCCATGATCCGGGACGGGCTGATGGATCGGTTCGGCATCGATCAGGTCTATGGCATGCACAATGGTCCGGGCCTGCCGGTCGGCGCGTTCGCGTTGAGGACCGGGCCGATCATGGCGGCCACCGACAGCATCGACATCCGGATCGAGGGGATCGGCGGCCACGCCGCGCGGCCGCACAAATGCATCGACAGCGTGCTGGTCGGCGCGCAGCTCGTCGCCGCGCTGCAATCGATCGTGTCGCGCAGCGTCGATCCGCTGGAGGCGGCGGTAATTTCGGTCTGCGAGTTCCACGCCGGCAATGCGCGCAACGTGATCCCGCAGGTCGCGGACTTGAAGGGCACGGTTCGCACCCTGACGCCGGAGGTCCGCGACCTGGTGGAGAAACGGATCCGCGACGTGATCGCGGGCGTCGCGCAACAGACCGGTGCCAGGATCGATCTGGTTTACGAGCGCGGCTATCCGGTAGTGGTCAACCATCCCGCCGAAACCGAGGTCGCCACCCGGATCGCCGGCGAGGTGGCGGGAGCCGCCAACGTCCACAACGTGCCGCCGATGATGGGCGCGGAGGACTTCGCCTACATGCTGGAGGCGCGGCCGGGCGCTTTCATCTTCGTCGGCAACGGCGACAGTGCCGGCCTGCATCACCCGGCCTACAACTTCAACGACGACGCGATCGTGTTCGGCACCTCCTACTGGGTGAAGCTGGTGGAGCATACGCTGGCGGCCTGAGCCGGGGCGCAAATCTCACGCGATATGGGTTGCGGTTCGCAATCGCTGGACCGCCCGATTGATTGGGCGGCCGAAGATGCCTGTCCGCAAAGGCGCGAGACGACAAAGACCACAAAGACCGATTGACTCGCCCCCACCGATGGGTGTTTATAGAACATAACGTGAACATATCCAGTGATGGAAAAGGCTGGCGAGGGGTGTCCGTCACGGCCGCCGTCACGGCTTTTTTGAGATGGCTGTCAGTGGAACGGGAGCGGCGCATGGAGCGCGCGCGCATCAGCACGCTTGCGCGGTTGCGTAAGGATATCGACCGCCTTGAAGGCGGAAGCTTCGATGGTGGCGCAGGCGCGGCCCTGCATCGCGTGCCGCTCGGCCATGTGGAGGCCGACGCCGTGCTGCAGGGCGGGCTCCTGCGCGGGGCGGTGCATGAGACGTTCGCGCAAGGGCCGCAAGCCGCGGCTGCAACCGGCTTCGTCGCGGCCCTGGTGGGGCGGCTCGCCCCGCGCCGTCCTGTGATGTGGGTCCGGCAGGATTTCTCCGCGCGCGAGAACGGCGGGCTGTCGATGAGCGGCTGGTGCGAATTCGGGCTTGATCCGCGTTTCGTGGTCGGCGTGCGCGCCCGCGATGCCGAAGCCGCATTGCAGGCGACGGCGGATGCGCTGGCCTGCGATGCGCTCGGTGCCGTGGTCATGGAGATCTGGGGCGAGACCCGTCATGTCGATCTCGTCGCCAGCCGCAAGCTGACATTGGCGGCGCGCGGCTCCGGCGTCACCGGCCTGCTGTTGCGGATCGCCGCCGCGCCGGTGCCGAGCAGTGCGGAGACGCGCTGGATGGTGCGCGCGGCGCGCTCGCCGCCGCGGCCGGCGTGGCAGGCACGGAATGCGCAGGTTTGGGATGCGCAGGTTTGGGGCGCGCCGGTGTTCGACGCGCAACTGGTCCGCAATCGTCATGGCCGGACCGGCCATTGGATCATGGAATGGAATTGCGATGAGTGCCGCTTCCGTGACGCCGCGTCCCTTGGTGCGCCGGCGCATCCTCAGCCTGTGGCTGCCGCGCCTGCCGACCGACCGCATTCGGCGCGAACTGTCGCGCCAGATGTTGCACCAGGTGCCGCATCATGGCGGCGCACCGGGTAACGCGCACTTTGCCGAAGCCGCCCTGTCGGACGACAGTCCCTGTATCGTCGTCGCGAAGGACCACAATGCGCTGGTGGTCTCGGCGCTGAACGATGCCGCCGCGCGGCTGGGCCTCGACGTCGGGACGGCGCTGGCGACGGCGCGCGCCGTCTGTCCGGACATCGCTGTGTTCGATGCCGATCCGGCCGCCGACGCGGCGGCGCTGGACGCCATCGCCGACTGGTGCGGCCGCTTCACGCCGCTGGTGGCGCTCGATCCGCCGCACGGCCTGTTGCTCGATATCAGCGGTTGCGCGCACCTGTTCGGCGGCGAGGCTTCGATGCTGGAGACGATCTGCCGCGCGCTGCACCGGCAGGGCTTCGTCGTCGGTGCCGGCATCGCCGGCACCGCGGTGTGCGCGCGAGCGCTGACCCGTGGCTGCCCCGGCCGGATCGTGCCGGAAGGCGGGGAGGCGGCTGCCGTCGCGGCGCTGCCCCTCTTCACGCTCGGCGCGGATGACGACATCACGCGGGGCTTGCGCCGCGCCGGCCTCAAGACCATCGGCGATGTCGCCGCGCGCGGGCGCCACGAGATTGCCGCGCGGTTCGGCGCGGATTTCGTGGCGCTGCTGGCGCAGGCGCTGGGCCAGCGCGACGCGCCGATCAGCCCGCGCCGGCCGCCGCCGGATTTCATGGTCGAGAAGCGCTTTGCCGATCCGGTCGCGACCGATTCCGTGATCGCCGCGACGCTGTCCCGGCTGGCGCAGACGCTGATCGTCGTCATGACGCGGCACGGCAAGGGCGCGCGCCGGCTCGATGCCGGTTTCTTCCGCACCGACGGCGCGGTGCGTATCATCACGGTCGAGACCGGGCTGCCGGTGACGCGGGTGGAGATTGTCGATCGCCTGTTTCGCGAGCGGCTCGACGCGCTGGCCGACCCGCTCGATCCCGGTTTCGGCTTCGACCTGGTCCGGCTGGCGGCCAGCCGCACCGATAACGTCACCGAGGCGCAGCGCGACCTCGATACCCATATCCGCGACAGCGATGAGGTGTCCGCGCTGATCGACCGCATCGCGGCGCGGATCGGCGGCGAGCGGATCGTCGTGCATCTGCCGCAGGATACGCATATCCCCGAGCGCGCGGTGCTGGCGCTGCCGGCGCAGCATCATCTCGCGGCCGCGGCGACGGTCGCATGGCCCGCACGCGCGGAGGGCGAGCCGCCGCTGCGGCCGCTGCGGCTGTTCGCGCCGCCGGAGCCGGTCGAGGTGCTGGCGGATTTCCCGCACGGCCCGCCGGCGGCGTTCCGCTGGCGGCGCGGCTTCCATCGCATCGCGCGGGTCGAAGGCCCCGAGCGCATCGCCATGGAATGGTGGCGGCCGGAACGGCCGGCGTCGCCCGAGCCGGTGGATGACGAGTTCGTACGCGCGCATCCGCCGCAGGGTGAAGTGACCGTCGAGCGGATCGATCCGGCGGGGCTGACCCGCGATTATTTCCGCGCCGAAGACTCCGAAGGAATGCGGTTCTGGCTTTATCGCGAAGGCATCCACGGGCGGGAGGTCGCGACGTTCCGCTGGTTCCTGCACGGGGTGTTCGCATGACCGCGCCAGCCTATGCCGAGATCGGCATCACCACCAATTTCTCGTTCCTGCGCGGCGGCTCGCACCCGCAGGACTACGTGCATCGGGCCAGCGAGCTGCGGCTGCCGGCGATCGGCATCGCCGACCGCAACACGCTGGCCGGGGTGGTGCGCGCCTACAGCGAACTCGGCAATCCCGAGCTCGCGTGCCGGCCCAGGCTGCTGATCGGGACGCGGCTGGTGTTCAACGACGGCACGCCGGACATTCTCGCCTATCCGCGCGACCGCGATGCCTATGGCCGCCTGTGCCAGCTCCTGACCCGCGGCAAGCGCGCCGCCGCGAAGGGCGAATGCCATCTCGGCCTCGGCGACCTGATGGATTTCAGCGACGGCCAGCTTCTCGCCCTCGCCTTGCCGCATCGTTTCGAGACGACGAAGGCGTTCCGGCTGCTCGCGCGGTTGCGGGAGAGCCGGGCCGGCGGCGTCTGGCTCGCGGCGAGCCTGCTCCATCGCGGCGACGA
>JAGRLZ010000014.1 GCA_020441545.1 Xanthobacteraceae bacterium
GCCCCCGCCAATGACCAAATCGGGCCGGCGCGGCGCGCCAAACGCGCATCCGTCCGGCAACAGCAGATCTCAGGCGCCCCGCCTCACGCCAGCGTCGCCTTCAGCGCGGTCGCGGCCGAGGCGTAGCCGCCGCGCGCGCCATCGATGAAATGAACGTGATCGCTGCGCGTCGGCGACGGCGTGAAGCAGGTCATCATCGCGGCATCCTGACGATGCAGGCCGTAGCGCACGGTGCCGGCGGCGGCAGCGGCCGCGAGGCGATCGGCGATGTCCTGCGCCAGTTCGGGCGTGCAATCGAGGATCATCCGCAGGCCGTCGTCGAATTTGCGGAAATCGGAATTGACCACCGTCTGCGCGAGATACGCCGCGGGCACGAAACGGCCGACGCGGATGCCGAAGCGCAGAATGAGGTAGGAGACGAAGGTGCGGGCCAGCACGACGACGCGCCTCAGCACCAGCGGGCCGTCGTGCCGCGCACGCGCTTCATAATCGAGCCCCGCCGGCGGCCATCGCAGCCCGGGACCGTCGTCCGGGACGGGCCGTCCGGCTTCGGGGCTGCGCTCGATCCGGGTGACGATGTCCTCGATGACGCCGCGGAACGCCGCCGGATCGCCGTTCGGCGCCGGCACCACCAGCAGCGCCAGCATCAGGCCGCGGCGCGCGGGGATTTCCTCGAACCGGCACGACAGTCCGCTGAGATCGGGCAGCGTGCCGGCCGGGGCCGGCGCCACCGCGAATTCGCCACGCTTCATCGCGGCCTCGGCCCAGACCAGGCCGCCGCCGGAAAACATCGCATAGGCCACATGCGGCGACGGACCGAACCGGGCGACCCTCACATCGAGTCCCCGCGCGCGGATGTCGCGCACCGGCACCATCGCCACCCGCAACGCCAGGTCGAGGTCGTCGCGCACCCAGCTTGCCGTGGCCGCGAGTGCCGCGCGGGCACGCTCGGCATCGCCCGACGACACCGCGAAGCTGGCGCCGTCGCCGCCGAACACGAAAGGGAATTCGCGGTCGCCGAGCGCATTGGTCACAGCCGCGATCACCGCGGCGCCGGCCATGTTCACCGCCTTGTAGCGCTGCGCGGCAATGGCCCGGGTCGACTCGACGACATCGGCGACGCCGATCAGCCAGTCGTCCGGCAGCGGCGCATATAGCCGCGGGTCCATGAGTCGGCCGAAGCCCCGGAACACCGGGACGCCCGCATAGAACGAGTCAGGCGTGACGATCGCACTCATCTTGCGGCGATCTTGCCGGGATTTCGTGCCCGCCGTCCAGCCGGACGAGTCCGGCGACCAATTTCTCCGAGAAGTCCCACTTTTCCAAAGCGTTCCGGCCGAAACGCCCCTTGCCGAAGGTCCATATATGGACTAAATATGAAACATAAGGATGATATGGAGCGGAAGCATGGTGGCACAAGCCGGTCCGGCAGCGGCGATCGACCGGAAGGGACTGTCCGGCCCCGCGCTGCGCACCTTCTTCCGCATCGCCGAGTTGTGGAAGCTGCCGGTCGATGCGCAGATGACCCTGCTCGGGGTGACCGCCCGCTCCACCTTCTTCAAATGGAAGAAGGATCCGAACGCCGTCCTGCCCCGGGATACGCTGGAGCGGATTTCCTACATTCTCGGAATCTACAAGGCGCTTCAGATCCTGCTGCCCGACGACGGCGCCGCCGACGGCTGGGTGAAGCGCCCCAACGCCGCGCCGCCGTTCGGCGGCCGCTCCGCGCTCGACCGGATGCTGTCGGGCCAGGTCGCGGACCTGTTCGTCGTCAGGCAGTACCTGGATGCACAGCGCGGCGGCTGGACATGACGCCGCCGGTCGTCCGCGTCGCATGGAAGCCGTGCTGGCGCATCATCCCCAGCCGCTTTCCGCCGATCCAGCTGTTCGAGCGGGTGGCCGATCCCGACGATCTCGAAGCCGTCTTCGAACTGGAGTCGCTGACCAATCCCCGGCTTCGCGACGAGGCCGGAGATATCAGGCTGGTCGCCCCCGAAGAGCGCATCAGCGGGCCCGGCACCAGCATCATCATGGCGGCCTTCACCCACCTCAATCCCGACGGCAGCCGCTTCTCGGACGGCAGCTACGGCGTGTTCTATGCGGCGCGCGAACTGGACACCGCCATCGCCGAAACGAAGCATCACCGCGAACGCTTCATGCGCGCCACCGCGCAGCCGCGGATGGAACTGGACATGCGGGTCTATCGCGTCGATCTCGACGGCGACCTCCATGACCTGCGTGGCCGGATGGCCGCGCTGCCGCTGGTCTATCACGACGACGACTACGCCGCCGGCCAGCATCTGGCGCGGACGCTGCGGCAGCAGGGTGCGAACGGCATCGCCTATGACAGCGTCCGTCATGGCGGCGGCGAATGCGCGGCCGTCTTCCGGCCCCGTCTTCTTTCGAACAGCCGGCAGGAGCGCCACCTCTGCTACGTGTGGGACGGCCGGACGATCGGTTCGGTCTACGAGAAGCGCGAACTCCGCCTCGAAGGCCTCCGGCCATGAGCGGCCGGCGCGGCCAGCGGGCGCAATCGATCATGGTTCGCTTCACGGTCCCCTGCCTGACGCCTGAGCCCGCACGCGGCGGGCAACAGCATTCCACGATGGAGGGAGCTTCACGTCCCTCCAGGCGCGCAAGGGTTGGCGCTCATTTCGTCTCCGTCACGCCGGATGGGCCGCGTATTGAGCCCGCAAGGCCGGCTTGTCGAGCTTGCCGGTGGCATTTCGCGGAATGGCCTCAACAAACACGATGTGCGCCGGACACTTGTACTTCGCCAGGCGCTCGCGGCAATGAGCGAGGATATCGGCTTCCGTCGCCGTCGCCTGCGCTTTCAGGGCGACGACGGCGAGCCCGGTTTCCCCCCACCGCGCATCCGGAACACCGATGATGGCGCATTCCAGGATCGCGGGATGTTGCGACAAAGCATCCTCGACTTCGGCCGGATAGACGTTCTCGCCGCCGGAGATGTACATGTCCTTCGAGCGGTCGACGATATAGATGAAGCCCTCGTCGTCCTCGCGCGCCAGGTCACCCGTGTGCAGCCAGCCATCGGTGAAACTGCTGGCATTGGCCTCCGGCCGATTCCAGTAGCCCGGCGTGATGTTCGGGCCGCGCACCCAGATTTCGCCGATCTCGCCCGGCCTCACGTCGCGGCCGGTGGAATCGACGATCTTCACCTCCGCATGCAGCAGGGCCTTGCCGGAGGAACCGATCTTGCGCGCCGCATCGGCTGCATCGAGGCACACGCAGCCGGGCGACGTCTCGGTCATGCCGTAGCCCTGGAGGAGGCTGACGCCGCGGTTCTGCCAGACCCTGATGGTCTCGAGCGGCATCGGCGCGCCGCCCACGCCGGCGATCTTCAGGCGGGAAAGGTCGGCCGTTTCGAATCCCGGCGCGTCCGCCAGAAACTGATAGATCGACGGCACGCCGAACATGTGCGTGATGCCGAGGCTGCAATCGGAGACGTGCTGCAGGAATTTCGCGGCGTCGAATGGCTGCATCAAGACGACGGTTCCGCCCGCATGCAGAACCGGATTCGTGTAGCAATTCAGGCCGGCGCTGTGAAACAGCGGCAGCACGTTGATGTGCACCGTGTCCGGCGTCACGCGCGCCGGCAGGCCGAGATTGACGCAATTGATGAACGTCATCAGGTGGGTGATGGTCGCGCCCTTGGGCCGGCCGGTGGTCCCCGACGTGTACATGATCGTCGACGGATCGGTGAACTGCATGATGTGGGGATCGGCGAGCTTGTCGGATCGCGCGACCGCCGCGTCGTAGGCGTCGCCGACGCACAGCGTACCCTTCAGCTTGAGCGCGGCTTCGAGCTGCTTTGCCAGCACATCGAATTCCGCGGTGTAGATCAGGTACGAAATCCCGGCATCCGAGCCGATGAATTCGAGCTCGGGAAATGTCAGGCGGATATTGAGGGGAAGGAATATCGCGCCGATGCGCGCGCAGGCGAACTGCACCTCGAGCATTTCCATGCAGTTCGACGCCAGGGTGGCGACGCGCTCGCCGGGCACGACCCCGGCGTTCCGCAGGTAGGATGCAAGCCGCCCGATCCGCTCGTCCCACGCCCCGTAGGTCACGCGCTTGTCAAACGACACATCGATCACAGCGGTCTTTTCGCCGCGCATCTTCGCGTGATGGGCGATCCAGTCGTAATACCTCATTGTTCATCCTCCTTCCCCGGCGGCGATCAATGCAAGGCCGCCGGTGCCTGCCGGCGAACGGCAGCGCCTGATGATCGTCGCGCGACCGGGCGGAGGCAGCGGCAAACAACCGTCACCGCCGCCGCCCGATCGTCCGGGTTCACGCCATGGCGGGCTGCGCGCGGCCGGCCGGCCGCAGCACGATGGCCAGGATGGTCGCGGCGGCCAGGTACAGGGCCATCACGAAGTACAGGCTCGCGACCTGCGTCCCCGTCGTGGTTTTCACCCAGCTCGTGATTACCGGCATGACCGACGGTCCAAGATTGCCGAGGCTGCTGATGAGGGCGATGCCGCCGGCGGCCGTCTTCTTCGGGATGTATTCGCTGACGCCGGTGAAGAACAGCGGCGTTGCCGCCGCCTGACCGAAATACATGATGCAGAGGCCGATCAGCGATCCGACCAGGTTACCCTGGAAGATGATGGTGAGCATCAGGCCGACCGACGCCATCGCCAGCGCGAACACGAAATGCCAGCGCCGCTCCAGATGCCGGTCGGAGCTTCGGCCGATCAACACGCAGCCGACGACGCCGAACAGCGGCGGGATCGACGACAGCACCCCGACCGTGAACACGTCGGCGACGCCCCAGCCCTTGATGAGGGTCGGGATCCAGAAGATCATCGTATAGACCGCGCCGAGAAACAGCCCGAACACGAAGGCCAGCGTATAGACCTTCGGGTCGCGCAGCAGTTCCCAGATCGATCCGTGCGAGGCCGATTCGACCGCCTGCTGGTCATTGTCGAAGTGATGACGCAGCGACCGCTTTTCATCGTCGCTGAGCCACTTGGCCTGCTCGGGCCTGTCCTGGAGATAGAGGAAGGCGATGACGCCGAGAGCGACGGCGGGCAGCCCCTGCATGACGAACAGCCACTGCCAGCCGTGATGGCCCAGCACGCCGTTCATGTATTTCAGGATCGCGCCCGACACCGGCCCCGCAATCACCTGCGTCAGCGCGGTCGCGGTCATGAAGATCGCGATCACCTTGCCGCGGCGCGCGCCCGGGAACCAATAAGTGAGATACAGGATGATGCCAGGAAAGAAGCCGGCCTCGAAGGCGCCGAGCAGGAAGCGGATGATGTAGAACTGGGTCGTGGTCTGCACGAACATCAGCGCGGACGCGCACAGCCCCCAGCACACCATGATGCGGAGCAGTGTCTTGCGCGCGCCGATCTTCTCGAGCATCAGGTTGCTCGGCACCTCGAACAGGAAGTAGCCGATGAAGAAAACGCCCGCGCCGAACGCATAAGCCTCGTTGCTGAACGGCAGCGTCTGCTTCATCTGCAACTGCGCGAAGCCGATGTTGATGCGATCGAGGAAGGCGATGATATAGCAGATGATCAGCAGCGGCAGCAGGCGCCAGATGATCTTCGAAAACAGCGCCTCGTCGGCTGCGCTCCCTGCGACCTGACCGCCGCGCTGTATTTGATTGGGATCCATGTCGTCCCTCCAGGACATCGTTAGAAGATTGTTGGCCGTCATGCCCCTCACGTGGTCGGGACGACGGCTTCGGTGCGACCCCGAGAATCCGGCCGCATGGATTTTCCTCGCATTGGCTGGATTCCGGATCGCCACTTGCGCGGCGTCCGGAATGACGACAGCGCGTTCTTCAGGGGCCTGCTATGTCACGACGGTCCGCTTGGGCTCGACGATCTCGAAGCGGCGGGGGAACTCGTCCATCAGCGCCATCAGACCTTCGAGCGCTTTCGCATCACCCGTGACCGCGATCTGTCCGCCCGTCGTCAGATCGGCCAGCGTCTTGTCGTAGGAGATGAGCCGGTTGAGGGAATCGCGGGCGAGCGTGACGGTCGCCTGCGCGCCCGCGGCGGGCGCTGCGGCGATATAGGTCAGGGCCGCGTTCTCCAGCGTCATCACGAAGGTTTCCTTGGTGTCGCTGAACGCCCAGTTCAGGACGATGTGCTTTCCTTCCGCCTTCGGGCCGTTCAGCCGCACGCTCAGGGCGTCCCACAACTGATCGGTGCTGAGCGCCCTCGCGGTTTCCAGCGGCAGGGATTGACGCGCCTTGACCTGGGTCGATCCATTGCGCAACTCGTGCGCGCCGAACAGGTAGGAGTTGCGCCACAGCGCGCTTTCGGCCAGATAGCCGAGCTGCTCGAAGGTGTCGGCGAGCAGCGACCGGGCGGCCTTGTTGTCCGGTTCGGCGAAGACCAGATGGCTCAGCGCCTGCGCGACGAAGCGGAATTCGCCCTTGTCGAAATCCTTCCGCGCCCGCTCCAGAACGGCCTCGGCGCCGCCCATGTATTCGACGAACTTCTTTCCGCTCTCGACCGGCGGCAGCGGATCGAGATTGGCCGGGTTGCAGTCGTACCAGCCGAGATATTTCTGGTAGATCGCCTTCACATTGTGCCGGATGTGCCCGTAATAGCCGCGCCCGTGCCAGGCGCTTTCGAGGCTCGCCGGCAGACGGATCGTCTCGGAGACCTCGGGCGCCGTCAGGCCGTGATTCATCAGCCGCAAGGTCTGGTCGTGGGCGAATTTGTAGAGATCGCGCTGCTGGCGGATCATCTCCCGGACGCGATCCCCGCCCCACACCGGCCAGTGATGCTGGCCGCACATCACCTCGGCCTTGTCGCCCCACAGGTGCAGCGCCTCGTTGAGATATTTCGACCAGGCCAGCGGGTCGCGCACCTCGGCGCCGCGGAACGGCAGCAGGTTGTGGAAATTGTGGGTGCAGTTCTCGGCGAGATTCAGCATCTTGTAGCGGGGCACATAGATGTGCATCTCCGCCGGGGCCTCGGTGTTCGGCGCCATCTGGAATTCGATTTCGACGCCGTCGATCACCCGCTTGTCGCCGGTCGCCTTGATGAGGTCGGTGGGGCGCACGATCGCCGAATTGCCGGAGGCGAGCGTCTTGCCGAGGCCGGTATCGACCTGGCCGCGCGGGCTTTTCGCAAGCAGCGGACCGAACTGATACTGCGCGCGCCGCACCATCGCGGGCCCCGCGATGACGGTTTCGGACACCGCGCTCTCCAGGAACAGGTCCGGCGCGATCACCGGCACGCCCTGCGCCAGCATGTCACTGTCGAGCACGCCGAGCGCGCCGCCGTAGTGGTCGGTATGGGAATGCGAGAAAATGACCGCCTTCACCGGACGGCGCCCGCGATGCTCGAAATAGAGCTCCAGGGCGGCGCGCGCGCTTTCGATCGCGGTCAGCGCATCGAACACGATGACGCCGGTGTCGCCCTCGATCAGGGTCATGTTGGCAATGTCGAAGCCGCGGACCTGGTAGACGCCGGGCACCACCTCGAACAGGCCGTGATGCATGTTGAGCCGCGACTGCCGCCACAGGCTGGGATTGACCGTCGGCGCGGCATCCGCCTCGGACAGGAAACCATACTGTTCGAGGTTCCAGACCACGCGCCCGCCCGCTTCGACCCGCGCGTTGTCTCGGGTGCCCAGAAATCCCTTCGCCGCCTCGTCGAAATCGCGGGTGTCGGAGAACGGCAGGGCCGCGCGCATCGCGGCGTGCTGCTTCAGAACCGAAGCCGTTGCATCCTTGGATGCGTCCTCGGGTCCGTCCTTGGGTGCATTGATGGCGCTTTGTGACATGACGTTCTCCTCCCGCATTTTGGAATGGTTGCGATCGAGGGTGCCGAACGATGGGGCTCTCCCGCACCGGGACGGCGGTCATCTTCCCATCGAGACGGCCTCGCGGAGCTTTCGCCGGCCGGTCTCCGCCGGGCTTTTCCGCCCCGCAGGGAGACCATTGACCGTGCCATGCACCGAGCCGCTTCCCGCAACTGCTTTCGGTGCCATTTGAGCCGACCGGAATGGCCGATCAAAGGGCCGGCGCGGCCAAGTTGGCGGTCATGTTTGGCCACGCGCCGATCGGCGGGCGCCGGTTGTCCGGGATCGATCGTCATCGACGCGCGCGCGCTCCGGCGCGAAGCCGGAAATCCAGCCAGCCGCATGGACTGTCTTCGCTTTTGCCGGCGTCTTCGCGTCTGCTGGATTCCGGATCGCCGCTCACGCGGCGTCCGGAATGACCCAGAGCGTTCTTCGGCGGCCTGCTGGAGCGTTTTCGAGCGAAGCGGGTCCGGTTCGCGTCAAGAAAACGCGTCAAACAAGAATATGGAGCCCCGTTCCGATAGAATCGGAACGGACATGGCTCTAGCTTCCGTCATTGCCTGGAGCCGCGCGCGACAAGGTATCGCGCACCGCCGCCTTCGCATCCTCCTCGGACTCGTAGATGTGCGGCGCCACGCCGCGCTTGCCGAGCTGTTCGCCGAGCTTGGCGCGCATGAACGCGCTTGTCGTGAAGCGGGTGACGCCGTGGAAATACTTCTCGGTCAGTTCCTGCGCGGAATCGAGATAGGCGTCCTCGACCTCCGGATCGAGCTCGAACCCGTCGTAGTTGACGACGGCATAGACCTTGTGGCCGAGCGGCTCGACGATGCCGCGGATGGTCGCGTTGCCGCGATCGACAAGCTCCCGCGTTTTCATCCTGAATTCGGAGAAATTCAGGAACAGGATGTTGCGCTCGTCATCGTAACTGAAACGCTGTTCGAACGGCACCTGCAACATCTCCTCGCGCAGGCCGATCGGCTCATGGCGGAAGATGCGCGGATCCATCAGATGCGGCTGACGGACGATCGGCGCGAAATCCATCCGGTCGAGAATGTCGCGCTTGATGTCGATGCCCGGCGCGACCTCGATGAGTTCCAGCCCCTCCCTGGTAAGACGGAACACGCAGCGCTCGGTGATGTAGAGGACGTCCTTGCCGATCTCGGCCGCGTATGCGCCCGAGAAGGTGCGCTCCTCGACCGCCGCGACGAACTTCTTCTCCTTGCCGTCGCGCTCGATCAAAAGCTTGCCGTCGACCACCGCGACATCGAGGCCGCCGGCGGTGAAGGTGCCGCAGAAGACAGCCTTCTTCGCGTTCTGGCTGATGTTGATGAAGCCGCCCGCCCCCGCCAGCTTCGGACCGAAGCGCGAGACGTTGAGGTTGCCCTCCTTGTCGGCCTGCGCCAGGCCGAGAAAGGTGACGTCGAGTCCGCCGCCGTCGTAGAAGTCGAACTGGTAAGGCATGTCGATCACCGCCTGCGCATTGACCGCGGCGCCGAAATTCAGGCCGCCCGCCGGAACGCCACCGATGATGCCCGCCTCGGCGGTCAGGGTCATCAGGTCGGAAACCTTCTCCTCGGCGGCCACGACGGCAACCCCTTCAGGCATGCCGATGCCGAGATTGACGATCGAGTTCGGCCGCAGCTCCATCGCGGCGCGGCGCGCGATGATCTTGCGGGCGCTCATCGGCATCGGCTCGATCGAGGTCAGCGGCACCCGCATCTCGCTCGAAAAGGCCGGGTTGTACAGCGTCGCCCCCGCCTGCTGATGCAACTCCGGCCGGCTCACGACGACGACGCAATCGACCAGCGCGCCCGGCACCTTCACCTGCCGCGGGTTGAGCGAGCCCAGTTCGGCGATACGCTCGACCTGCGCGATGACGAGCCCACCCGAATTGTGCGCCGCCATCGCCACCGACAGCGTGTCGGAGGTCAGCGCCTCGCGCTCCATCGTCAGGTTGCCGCTCGGGTCGGCCGTGGTGGCGCGGATCAGCGCGACGTCGATCGGGAACGTCTTGTAGAACAGATATTCCTTGCCGCCGATCGTCATCAGCTCGACCAGATCCTCGGACGTCATCGCGTTCAGCTTGCCGCCGCCGAAGCGCGGATCGACGAAGGTGCCGAGGCCGACGCGCGAGACGTGGCCCGGCTTGCCGGCGGCGATATCGCGGTAGAGCTGGGTGATGACACCGAGCGGCAGGTTGTAGCCCTCGGCCTGGTTGGCGAGGACGAGCTGGTACAGCGCCGGCACATAGGCCCAGTGTCCGCCGATGATGCGCTTGACAAAGCCCGGCTGGGCGAACTGCTGCGCGCCGCGCTGCTCCGCGTCGCCCGGGCTGCCGCCGAACACCAGCGTCAGGTCGCGCGGCTTGCCGAACGCCGCCGCCTCCTGGTCGCTCGCCCGATAGAGCGCGGCCAGTTCGTCCGTCAACTCCTCCGGCATGCCGATGGCGCCGAAGCCGCCGATGGCGACCGTGTTGCCGGTGCGGATCAGGCGCACGGCTTCGCGCGCGGTGACGATCTTTTCGGTCGAGCCGCCGCGAGCGGTCGGCACGATCGAGGTGATGGTGCTCATTGCATTTCCTCCCAAGGCGGCCCCTGCGCCACCGTCTTCGCGACCAGTGTCTTCGCGACCAGTGTCTTCGCGACCAGTTCGTTGCGAGGCCGCGGACGCCGGGTCCGCGGCCTCGCCCCCCCTGGTTGACGAACGGAAATGATATCCAGCGCATCGCCTCCCGTGAAAGGTGCGCAAAAACCGCGAAGCCGGTCTTTTCGGCATATTGCAGCATCACTCTACCGGCGACCGCGCCGTCAAAGCCGCCGATCGGGTGACGAGCACAAGCGAGGCCGTTGCGCCGACCGCGGCGCAGCTCCAGCCTTCGCCCGCCACCCCGGCCACGGATCATTCTCGCCTGTCGATCAAGTCATGCCAGATCTGCGCCACGGGCCTCTCCGCTGCCCGGCGGAAAAGATGCGGCCATTTTGAACTTTGGCTAGAGTGGCCGAATCGGTGGACCCGCCACGACGGCGAACGCCGATGCGCAGTTTGTGAGCTCCAGGAACTTCCGCCGGCACCCGCATGACGCACCGACGCCCTCCCCGGATTTACCCCGTGAACAAGTTGGTGGCTGTCGTTCGTGCGCTGGCGGACGAAGGCATTCCGGCTGAGCTGGCCCTGCAGGACACCGGCATCAGCCCGCAGGAGCTGGATTCGCCCGCTTCAAGGATGGCCGTGTCGCAACTGCTGGTCGCCTACCGCAATGCGCTGACGCTCTCCCGCCGGTCCGACTTCGCCATTCGCCTGGGGCAGAGCATCCAGGTCACGGCCTATGGAATCTATGGATATGCCCTGATGAGCAGCCCCAATCAGAGGGCCCTCATCAATACGGCGCTCAAGTATCATCACCTGATGCTTGCAACCGAGGAGTTGTCGTTCCGGGAAGACCCCGAGCACCAGACCGGAACCTGGACGATCATGCCCATCGTGACCGCACCCGCCGAGCGCCGGCTCTACAGGTTCATCGTCGAGGCCAAACTGGGCACGCTCCTGGCACTGTCCAGCGACATTCTCGAACGTCCGGAGATACGCCAGGGAATTCGTGTGACCTATCCTTATTCCTCCGACCTTCCTCCCTACGAAGACCTGTTCCGCTGTCCGGTCCAGTACGGCCAGGACGCCAACGAACTGATCGTCAGCACCGCCTGGCTCGATGCACCGGCGCGACGCCACAATGCACTGACCTTCGCGATCGTCGAGAAAATCTGCGCCGAGGCCCTGGACCAGATGGGCGATCGCGCGGGTCTTGGCCGGGATATCAAGAGAATCCTCCTCGAAAACGCCGGCCGGTTTCCCACCATCGAGGGGATTTCCGAACAGCTCGGCACGAGCCCGCGGACCTTGCGCCGGAAGCTGCAATCCGAGGGCACGTCCTATGCGGCGCTGCTGAACGAAACCCGCGTTCATCTCGCAAAGAAGTATCTGCGCGAAACAATCCTGACCATCGACGAAATCGCCGACCGCGTCGGCTACAACGATACGTCCAATTTCCGACGCGGATTCCACCGCGCGACGGGCATTTCGCCGGCCGTATACCGTAGCCGCGCCTGACGGCGGCCAGTTGCGCCTGACGGCGACCGAAGCGTCCGCGTTGCCGCACCGCAAGACCGTCGCAAGGCCCGGCGGCCCGCCTCAGGCCGCGGCCGTCCGCGCCGCCATCCAGCGGCGATACCGGCAGGCGCTGCGTTTCGCGGATAGCTGCGACGTCACAAGCGCCCAGAGCGGCGAGACATCGGGGGCCGTGCGCCGCCGGCGGCTGAGGCGCACCAATTGATAACGCACCGCGGCCATGTGCGCCGACGACGCCACCGGCTTGTTCTTCCAGGTGATCGGCCTGAGCTTTGGCGCATCCGATCCGCCGCGCTGCCAGTTGCGCGGCAGGTTGGGCTCGATCGCGAGCGCGGTGGCGATCCCGGCCATGGCGACGCCGCTCTCGATCACCTGCTCCGCCACCTCGCGGCGGCGGATACCGCCCGTGACCATCAGCGGCATGGTCGCGACGTCGGCGATCTCGCGCGCGAATTCCAGGAAGTAGGCTTCGCGCGCGAGCGTGCGCCGGTCGCGCGCCGAGCCCATCATCGCCGGCGCCTCGTAGCTGCCGCCCGACAGTTCGACGAGATCGACGCCGAGGGCGCCGAGCATCTGCACAACCGCCCGCGCGTCCTCCGGCGAAAAGCCGCCGCGCTGGAAATCGGCCGAGTTCAGCTTGACCGCCACCGCGAAACCGGGTGCGACCGCCGCACGCACGCCGCGCACGATATCGCGCAGCAACCGCGCGCGATTGTCGAGGCTGCCGCCCCAGCGATCCGTGCGGTGGTTGACGAGCGGCGACAGGAACTGGCTCAGCAGGTAGCCGTGGGCTGCGTGAATCTCGACGCCGGCGAAGCCGGCGCGCTCCGCGAGCACCGCCGAGGTCACGAAGCGGCGCTCGACATCGGCAATCTCGGCCGCCGTCATCTCGCGCGGCACCGGGAAGACCTTCGACTGCGCGCCGAGGTCGAGCGCGATCGCCGACGGCGCCAGCGTCTGCTGGCCGAGCCCTGCCGGCATCTGCCGGCCGGGATGGTTGATCTGCACCCAGACCTGGCCGCCGCCGGCGCGGGCGGTGTCCGCCCACGCCCTGAAGCGATCGAGATGGCGGTCGTCCTCCAGCACGACCCCGTCCGCGCCGGTCATGGCGCGGGCGTCGACCATCACATTGCCGGTGATGATGAGACCCGCCCCGCCTTCGGCCCATGCGCGATAGAGGGCGATCAGTTCGGCCGACGGCGCGTGGTCGCCATCGGCCATGTTCTCCTCCATCGCCGCCTTGGCGATGCGGTTCGGGATGACAACGCCATTGGGTAGCGCCAGCGGGGAAAACAGGGACATGGAAGCTCTCCGATTTCAGGCTTGAGCAAACCATAACCTTTGAGTTAAGTTGATGGTCAAGGGCCTTTTTCGGGAGATGCCGGGATGACTATCGGGGAACTGGCGCAGCGCACCGGGCTGACCAATTCGCGCATCCGCTTCTATGAAAGCGCCGGCCTGTTGAAGACCGTCGATCGGCGGCCGAACGGCTACCGGACCTATCCGCCCGAGGCGGTGCTGGTGCTGGAGTTGATTACCACCGCGCAGAAGGCCGGCTTCAGCCTCGACGAAATCCGCACGCTGCTGCCGTCCGACCTCGGGCAGTGGAACCACGATGCGCTGATCGAGGCGCTCCGCCGCAAGGTGGCGGATATCGCGGCGCTGCAGACGCGGCTCAAGCAGAGCAAGGCGCAGCTCGTCGCGCTCATCAGGGACATCGAGGCCAAGCCCGACGATATCGACTGCGCCGCCAATGCGCGGCGGGTGCTGTCGCATGTTCTCGGCAACGAGGTCGAGCGGCCGACCCTGGCCGCCGGCGACGTCAAACTTCTCGGCAAGGCGAGCCGACGCCGCGCCACCAAGACCGGCTAGCAGGCCGCTGAAAAACGCGCAGTTGTCACTCCGGACGCCGCGCACGCGGCGATCCGGAATCCGGAAAATGTGAAGAAAATCCATGCGGCCAGATTCCGGGTTCACACCTTCGGCGTGTCCCGGAATGACCACTGGGGACTTTTTCAATATCCTGCTGGAGCGTTTTCGAGCGAAGTGGGTGCCGGTTCGCGTCAAGAAAACGCGTCAAAATAAAGATAGAGAACCTCGTTCCGATTCCATCGGAACGGAAATGGCTCCAGGCGGTACCGCGGACGAACGCGATCGGGCGTGGTTACGCGCCGACGGGTTCGAGCGAGCCGGTCAGCGAAGCGCGCTGCGACAGCTCGATCCAGTTGCCGTCCGGATCGCGCACCATCGAAATTCGCGCCGTGGTGCCCAGCGTCACCGGCGCATAACCCTCGCGCCCGCCATGCGCCAGCACATGGGCGTGCTCGCGATCGACCGCGAACACCTGGAACGTGATGTAGCGCCATCCCTTGCCGTCGAACGCGGCGTCATCGGGCGCATCGGCCGCCGGCGCGACGACCAGCACCGTATCGCCGGCGAGGAACGCCCGCGCATCCGCGCCGAGATCAGCCGGCGCGATCTCCGGCAACTGAAGCGCCTCCGCATAGAACCGCGCATGGGCCGCGACATCGCGGACACCGAGCCGGATGCCGATGCGTTGGATTCCGAAACGGCCGGGCGGCACCAGCGCGACGCGATTGCCTTCCGGATCGACATGCGCGACGGCTTGCGACAATCCCTCGCGCGCGATCAGCAGTTCGCGATAGCCGGACGGCGGATTATCCGGCAGCGTCTCGTACATCTGATTGATCTTGAGCACCGAGCCGCGCAGATCATGGCGGTGCTGCCTGTGGCCGCGCCGGATCGGCTGGGTGTGATCGAACGGCAATCCGATCTCGTCCTGCCAGAACGCCAGCACCGGCGGCGCGTTATTGGTGGCGAAGCCGATGTCGATGCGGGGTTTCGCCAGCTTCATGATTTCACCGCCATGATTCCATCCTCGACCGATGGCCGCGAGCATGGCGGCAACGGCGCTAACGCGCAACATTCCGGTGGTCGAACTATTCACGACACCCGCACCCGGCGCCCGCTTTCGTCCTCAAAGAAGGACCGCCACCTTCTCGGCAGTTGCCTTGGCGGACCCCGGATTCTGCCCGGTCACCAGCCGGTCATCGACGACGACATGCGAGACAAATGGCAACAGGGCCTTGTCGTAACGCGCCCCGCGCCGCTTCATCTCCGCCTCGGCGTTGTAGGGCATCCGGCGCGCGACGCCGGCGAGGACTTCCTCGAGCCGGGAGAAGCCGGTGATCCGCTTGCCGGCGACAAGAAGCGTCCCGTCCGACAGTTTCGTGTTCAGCAGGCCGCAATAGCCGTGGCAGACGGAGGACACGATTCCGCCGTGCTCCCAGATCGCGCGGGTGATGCGTTGCAGCCCTTCGCTATCGGGGAAATCCCACATCACCGCATGGCCGCCGGTGAAATAGATCGCATCGTATTCGGCCGGGTCGATCTCGTCGGGCCGCGCGGTCGATGCCAGCAGCGCCATGCGGCCGGGATCGTCGAGCCATGCCTTCGCGGACGCATCGAGGAGCGGCCATTTGAGCGCGCGCGGCTCCAGCGGCGAGACGCCCCCGTTCGGGCTCA
>JAGRLZ010000120.1 GCA_020441545.1 Xanthobacteraceae bacterium
ATTCCGCAGGACATGCTCAAGCGGGGCGTCAATGTCGGCTTCTCCGGCGGCGAGAAGAAGCGCAACGAGGTGCTGCAGATGGCGCTGTTCGAGCCGAGCCTTTGCATTCTCGACGAGATGGATTCCGGCCTCGACATCGACGCGCTGCGCATCGCCGCCGATGGCGTCAACGCGCTGCGCTCGAGCGAGCGGGCCATGGTGGTCATCACTCACTATCAGCGGCTGTTGAACTACATCGTTCCGGATTTCGTTCACGTCATGTCGGCCGGACGTGTCGTGAAGAGCGGCGGCAAGGAACTCGCGCTGCAGCTCGAGGAATCCGGTTACGCCCAGTTCGAAGACAAAGCAGCCTGATCGAGTGCCATCATGAACGTTGCATTGGTCAAGCCGACGACGGAACGCGCGGGCGATGTCTTCGCCGCCGCGCGCGGCCGTCTGCCCGGTACGGGTCCGGTCTCCGAATTGCGTGAGACGGCCTATGCCGATTTCGCCGCCCGCGGATTGCCGCATCGGCGCGTCGAGGAATGGAAGTATACCGACCTGCGGATGCTGCTGCGCGAGGTCGCGCCGCTTGCCGCCGGCCCCGACGCCGCGGCGCTCAAGCGCGCGGCCGACGCCATCGCCACGCTGGAGGTGACCGGCGCCTGCAAGCTGGTGCTGGTCGATGGCCAGTTCGTGCCCGAGCTGTCCGATCTCGATGCGCTCGCACAGGGCGTCGATATCCGTTCGCTGCGAAGCGTGCTGGAGAATGCCGACAACACCAGGCGCGCGGACCTGCTCCGCACCAACGCCACCTCCGACGTCATGGTGTCGCTCAACGCGGCGATGGCAACCGACGGTCTGGTGATCGGGGTGGCCGACGATGCCGTGCTGGCGCGGCCGCTGCACATCGTGCATGTCGCCACGCAGGCGTCGGTGTCGGCCTTCACGCGCTCGCTGCTGCGGATCGGCAATCGCGCGCGCGCCACCGTGGTGGAGAGCTTCGTCGCGGCGGAGGGCGCGCAAGCCTATCAGGTGCATGATGCCGTCGTGCTGTGGGCGGGCGAGGACGCGGATGTGCAGCACGTCCGTCTGGTCGAGGACGCGCGCGACGCGACCAACATTTCGACGGCGATCGTGACGCTGGGTACCAGGACCACGTTCAACACCTTCAGCCTCACTACCGGCTCGTCGCTGAGCCGCTATCAGGGGTTCGTCCGGTTCGGCGGCGAGGGGGCCAACGCCTCGATCAACGGCGTCAACCTGTTGAAGGACCGTCAGCACGGCGACGCCACGCTGGTGCTCGACCACATGGTGCCGCATTGCGCCAGCCGCGAGGTATTCCGCGCCGTGGTCGACGATCGCGCGCATTCGGTGTTCCAGGGCCGCATCAACGTGCATCCGGACGCGCAGAAGACCGACGCCAAGATGATGACCCGGGCGCTGCTGCTGTCGGACGAGGCGGAAGCCGACAACAAGCCGGAGCTTGAGATCTTCGCCGACGACGTCACCTGCGGCCACGGCGCCACCACCGGCGCGCTGGACGACAGCCTGCTGTTCTACCTGCGGGCGCGCGGCCTGCCGGAGAGGGACGCGCAGTCGCTGCTGATCCAGGCGTTCGTCGGCGAAGCGATGGAATCGATTGCCGACGAAGCCTTGCGCGACGTTGCCGTCGAGGCGGCGCGGCGCTGGCTCGCGGCGAGGGGGTGACCATGCATCCGGCGGTCGCCAACGGCGCCTACGACGTGATGCGCGTGCGTGAGGATTTTCCCGCGCTGGCGATGCAGGTCTATGGCAAGCCGCTGGTCTATTTCGACAACGCCGCCTCCGCGCAGAAGCCGACGGCGGTGCTGGATCGCATGACGCAGGCGTATCGCTCCGAATACGCCAACGTCCATCGCGGCCTGCATTATCTCGCCAATGCGGCGACCGAAGCCTATGAGGGCGGCCGCACCAAGGTCGCGGCCTTCATCAACGCCAAGCGCAACGAGGAAATCGTCTTCACCCGCAACGCGACCGAGGCGATCAACCTCGTCGCCTATGCGTGGGGCGAGCCCAACATCAAGGCCGGCGACGAGATCGTGCTGTCGATCATGGAGCACCATTCCAACATCGTGCCGTGGCATTTCCTGCGCGAGCGTCATGGCGCGGTACTGAAATGGGCGCCGGTCGACGACGACGGCAACTTCCTGCTCGACGAATTCGAGAAGCTGCTGACGACGAAGACCAGGCTGGTCGCCATTACCCAGATGTCGAATGCGCTCGGCACCGTCGTGCCGGTCAGGGAGGTGACGCGCATCGCGCATGCCCGCGGCATTCCGGTGCTGGTGGACGGCAGCCAGGGCGCGGTGCATCTGCCGGTCGACGTGCAGGACATCGATTGCGATTTCTACGTCTTCACCGGCCACAAGGTGTATGGCCCCACCGGCATCGGCGTGCTCTACGCCAAATACGACCACCTCGCCGCGATGCGCCCCTTCAACGGCGGCGGCGAGATGATCCGCGAGGTTTCGTGCGACGCGGTCAGCTATGGCGACCCGCCGCACAGGTTCGAGGCGGGTACGCCGCCGATCGTCGAGGCGATCGGCCTCGGCGCCGCGATCGACTACGTCAATTCGATCGGCAAGGAGCGCATCGCCGCGCACGAGCACGATCTCCTGGCCTACGCCCAGCAGCGGCTGCGCGAGATCAATTCACTGCGCATCATCGGCACCGCGCGCGACAAGGGGCCGGTGATCTCGTTCGAATTGAAGGGCGCGCATCCGCACGACGTGGCCACCGTGATCGATCGGTCCGGCATTGCCGTGCGCGCCGGCACCCATTGCGTGATGCCGCTTCTGGAACGATTCAGGGTGACGGCCACATGCCGCGCGTCGTTCGGAATGTATAATACGCGCGCGGAAATCGATCACTTCGCGGAAGCGCTGGTCAAGGCGCGGGATTTGTTCTCATGACAGATGCGATCGAAGCCAAAACCGGCAACATGCAGACCGTTTCGGCGTTGCCGCCGGAGGAAACCGAACGTCTCGGCACCGAGATCGTCGCGGCGCTGAAAACCGTGTTCGACCCGGAGATACCGGCCGACATCTATGAGCTCGGCCTGATCTACAAGGTCGATCTCAAGGACGACCGCTCGGTCGATGTCGACATGACGCTGACCACACCGAACTGTCCGGCCGCCGCCGAGCTGCCGACCATGGTCGAGAACGCGGTGGCCAGCGTACCCGGCGTCGGCGTCGTCAATGTCAGCGTGATCTGGGATCCGCCGTGGAGCCCGGAACGCATGACCGACGAAGCCCGCCTCGTGCTGAACATGTGGTGAGGCAGGGGCGCGGCGATGGCAGATCAGGCGCCGGAATCCGCACCTCGGCTCGAAAGCGTCATCGAGACGGCGCTTTATGTCGACGACCTGCCGCGCGCCCGCGTCTTCTACCAGGACGTGCTCGGTCTCGCGCCGCTCAACAAGGACGATCGCTTCACCGCCTATGATGTCGGCGGCCGCAGCATTCTGCTGCTATTCAAGCGCGGCGCCACCCTGGAGACGGTGCATATGCCCGGCGGCACGATTCCGCCGCATGACGGGCACGGGCCGCTGCATATGGCCCTTGCCGTGACGGCCGATCAACTGGCGGTCTGGGAGCGATGGCTGGCGGAGCAGGGCGTTGCGATCGAGGCGCGCACGGCGTGGCCGCGCGGCGGCCACAGCATCTATTTCCGCGATCCCGACAATCACCTGCTCGAACTGGTGACACCCGGCGTCTGGCCGATTTACTGACAACCTTTCGGTCATTCCGGAGCGGGAGCGCGGCGCGTGCGCCCGGGACATGTCGCGATTGTCAGGTTCAGCCCCGCACCGCGCCGGCGCCGCACAGCGCCTCGATCTCCGCATCGGCATAGCCGTTGTCGCGGAGTACGTCGCGGCTGTGCTGGCCGATATCGGGCGAGGGCGACAGCCGATCCTCGAGATCGCCGACCGTGCCCGGCGTCCGTGCGGCATAGACTGTGCCGACGCCCGGCGTCTCCTTGGCGATCGCGGCACGGGTCGCCACCACATGCGGATTATCCAGCCACTGGCCGGGATCGAGAATCCGGTCCGCGATGATGTCGGCGGCGTGGAAATCGTGCAGCCAGGTTTCCGTGGTCCGGGTGCGAAAGATGGCGCGCAGCTCGGCCATCAATTCGACGGCCGAATCCGCGCGGCGCGCGAAATCGCAGAACCGCGGATCGGTCGCCAGATCCTCGCGGCCGAGCACCTTGCAGAGCCGCTGGTATTGCGGCTCCGTCACCAGCGTCACCATCAGCCAGCCGTCGCTGGTTTCATACGAGCCCGCCGGCACGTTGAGGGCGCGCGGCGCGCCGCCCTCAAGCCGGAACTCGGCGAACTTGTGGCCGAGCAGGGCGGCGGTCGATTGCGTCAGGTTGACGTCGATCAGCCGCCCCGTGCCGACAGTTGCACGCGCGAACAAAGCCGCCTGCACCGCCTGAAAGGCATAGGCCCCGGTCACCACATCGGCGATCGGGGTGCCGACGCGATGCGGCAGCTCGTCATTGCCGGGATTGACCGACACCAGTCCGGCGAAGGCTTGCGCCACCGAATCCGTGCAGGGCCGGTCCGCGTATGGCCCGACCTGCCCGAAGCCGCTGATGGAGACATAAATCAGCCCCGGATTGTCGGCGCTCAGCGCATCGTAGCCGAGCCCGAGCCGCGCCGCGACGCCGGGCCGGAAGCCCTCGATGAAAACGTCGCTTTGTGCCGCCAGCCGTTGCGCGATGGCGAGGCTTTCGGGCCGCTTGAGGTCGAGACACAGGCTGCGCTTGCCGCGATTGAACACCAGCGAGATTGCCGTCTGGCTGCCATGGGTGGTGCCAAGCCGGCGCGACCAGTCACCGTCGGGCGGCTCCACCTTGATGATGTCGGCGCCGAAGGACGCCAGCAGGGCGCCGCAATAGGGCGAGGCGATGCCCTGACCGAAATCGAGCACGCGGAGCCCGCGATAAGGTGCTTCGTGAGTGGGCTGCGCGCCGCCGGCGTCCGCCATTCCTGTCATCCTCCCAATCTGGAAATTGTCATACGCACCGGCCCGCGCCGGATGTCCATCGCCATCTTTGCCTGCGCACGTGCCGAGGCACCAGTGCGCTGTGCGCGGGGCCGGATGCGGCTGTGGACGAGCGCACCGCGACGCCGCGCCATGAGACATCACAACGAGCCAGGTGGCACGCCGCGGACAAGCAAGCCGATGGGGAATATAAGGCTTTGGGAAATCGAGAACCTGGCGATCGCAAACCTGGACGTCGGGACTTTTTGAGCCGGGGGAGCCAGGCCGCGATGCGACCGGCCACCCATACCCGGAATTCGCATAAGGTATATTATGGAATATAAATAGCATCCAAGAAACAGATGCTTGAAACGATTTTCTCAAGGTGTCGGCTTGCCGCCTTCATCGGCTACGACTTGCGGGTGCTGGACGGCCATCATTAAAGCCATCAGATCGTTCGCACCGCCGTTCGGTGTCGGCTATGATGTCGCATACACCGCCGGTGTTGGCCGTAATTTTCCACGCGATGCACGAACCGCTTGCGCAGGATCAATCAAGAAATCAATATTTCCGGATAAATATCTGAAAACAAAGGTGTCGTCATGGGTGCCCAAGGATCAAATCCGTACAGCGTCGGGCTCGACAAGAATGCCGCCAATTTCGTCGCGCTGTCGCCGCTGAGCTTCCTGAAACGGACGGCGGCCGTCTATCCGGACCTGCCCGGCACGGTCTATGAGGACCGCACCTTCACCTGGGCGCAAATTGCGGAGCGCTGCGCCCGCTTCGCCTCGTTCCTGGTGAAGCGCGGCATCCAGCACGGCGACACCGTCTCGGCCATGCTGCCGAACATCCCGGCGATGAACGAAATTCACTTCGCGGTGCCGATGACCGGCGCCGTGCTCAACACGCTCAACATCCGCCTCGACGCCAGCGCCATCGCCTTCCAGATCGATCATGGCGCGGCCAAGGTGATCCTGGTCGATCCCGAATTCTCGGAGGTGATCGCCGAGGCGCTGGGCAGGATCAAGGGACCGCAGCCGCTGGTCATCGATGTCGACGATGCGGCCTATGACGGCGGCCGCCGGATCGGCAGCATCGAATACGAGGCGGCGCTGGCCGAAGGCGATCCGTCCTTCGCCGGCCGCCTGCCGGAGGACGAGTGGGACGCCATCGCCATGAGCTACACCTCGGGCACCACCGGCAACCCGAAGGGCGTCGTCACCCATCATCGTGGGGCCTATCTCAACGCCGTCAGTAACATCCTCGCCGGCCATCTCGGCCAGCATCCGGTCTACCTGTGGACGCTGCCGATGTTCCACTGCAACGGCTGGTGCTTCCCGTGGACCATCGCGGCCGCCGCCGGCGTCAATGTCTGCCTGCGCAAGGTCGATCCGGCGAAGATCTTCGAACTGATCCCGAAGCACGGCGTCACCCATATGTGCGGCGCGCCGATCGTCTACAACACGCTCATCAATGCGCCCGGCGCGCCGAAGCCGAAAGCCGGCGACCGCGCCGTGACCGGCCTGATTGCCGGCGCCGCCCCGCCGGTCGCGGTGCTGGCCGGTGCCGAAAACATCGGCATCCGCCTTACCCACGTCTATGGCCTGACCGAGACCTACGGCCCCGCTTCCGTCTGCGCCGAGCAGCCGGGCTGGGACGACCTGCCCGGCGACCAGCGCGCGCAGCTCAAGCGGCGGCAGGGCGTCGCCTACCCGCTGCAGGAAGCGATCACGGTGCTGGACCCCGAGACCATGCAGGAGGTGCCGCGCGACGGCGAGACCATCGGCGAGGTCATGTTTCGCGGCAACGTGGTGATGAAGGGCTACCTCGGGAACGAGACCGCCACGATGGAAGCCTTCGAGGGCGGCTGGTTCCACACCGGCGACCTCGGCGTGCTGGACAAGGACGGCTATGTCATCATCAAGGATCGCTCCAAGGACATCATCATTTCCGGCGGCGAGAACGTCTCGTCCGTCGAGGTCGAGGACGTGCTCTACAAGCACCCGGCGGTGCTGTTCGCGGCCGTGGTCGCCAAGCCCGATCCGAAATGGGGCGAGGTGCCGTGCGCCTTCATCGAGCTGAAGGACGGCGCCAGCGCCAGCGAGGCCGACATCGTTGCGTTCTGCCGCGAGCAGATGCCGGGCTTCAAGACGCCGAAAGCGGTGGTATTCGGCTTAATCCCGAAGACCTCGACCGGCAAGATCCAGAAATTCCTGCTGCGCGACCGGGTCAATTCAGCCAAGGCGATCTCGGCGTGAGCCGCACAAAACGCGTCATGCTCCGCGAAGGCGGAGCATCGCAGTAATCCGCGCGCTGCGCTTTCCTGATATCGCCTTGAATACTGGATCTGGATCGTCCGCATTCGCGGACGATGACGCTCTGCCCCATTCGAATATCGAGACGCGACGGACGCTATCCGATCTCCAGCCGCATCCCGTCATAGGCCGGGATGACATTCGCCGGCAGTTCCTTGCGCAGCACCTCGTAATCGAGGTCGGCGTGCATGTTGGTGATGACCGCCCGCTTCGGCTTGAATCGCTCGATCCAGCCCAGCGCGTCGCGCACACTGAAATGGCTCGGATGCTGCGCGTAGCGCAGCCCGTCCACGATCCAGAGATCGAGGTTCTCCAGCGCGCCCCAGCTTTCCCGCGGAATGTCGTGCAGGTCTGGCGTGTAGGCGGCATCGCCGATCCGGTAGCCCAGCGCCGGGATGTTGCCGTGCCGGACCAGGAAGGCCGACAGCGTCAGCGCCCCGCCCAGGCCGCGGACGGTGCGGCTCTCGCCCGCCTCGATCGACTCCGCCGACAGGATCGGCGGATAGTCGCTGCCCGGCGGCGTCTCGAAGCAATAGGAGAAGCGCCGCATCACGTCGGCGCTGGTCGATCTGTTCAGGTAGACCGGAATCCGCCGGCGCTGGTGCAGCACCACCGAGCGCAGGTCGTCGATGCCGTGGGTCTGGTCGGCGTGCTCGTGGGTGAGGAATACCGCATCGATGCGATCGACATCGGCATCGATCAACTGCTCGCGCAGGTCCGGCGAGGTATCGATCACCACCCGCGTGATGCCGCCGGCCGACTCGTGCTCCGCCATCATCGAGCAGCGCCGCCGCCGGTTCTTCGGATTGGCCGGATCGCACGCACCCCACCCAAGCGCCGGACGCGGCACGCCGGCGGACGATCCGCAGCCGAGGATTGTCAGGGTCGTGGTCATGCGGCCGCCGGCACCTTGCTGAACAGGCGGAAGAAATTTTCCGTCGTCTGCCGCGCGATCTCGGCCGGAGAGACGCCGCGCGCGTCCGCCAGCACCTTCGCCACCTCGCCGACATAGGCCGGCTCGTTGCGCTTGCCGCGATATTTTCCGGGCGCGAGATAAGGCGAATCCGTTTCCACCATGATGCGGTCGGCCGGCAGTTCGGCAGCGAGATCGCGCAAGGCCTGCGATTTCTTGAAGGTGAGGATGCCGGTGAACGAGATCGACAGCCCGAGGTCGATCGCCTTCATCGCCAGGTCGCGGCCGCCGGTGTAGCAATGCAGCACCGCGCGGAACGTCCCCCTGGCCATCTCGTCTTCGAGGATACGGCCGCAATCCGCATCCGCCTCGCGGGTATGGATCACCAGCGGCAGGCCGGTCGTGCGCGCGGCTGCGATGTGCGCGCGGAAGCCGCGTTCCTGCGCCTGCGGCGAACCATTGTCGTAGAAATAGTCGAGCCCCGCCTCCCCCAGCGCCACCACCTTGGGATGCTGCGTCAGCGCGACCAGTTCATCCGGCGTGATGCCGTCCTCCTCGTCGGCGTGATGCGGATGGGTGCCGACCGAGCAGTAGACGTTGGGAAACCGCTCCGCGATCTTCAGCAGCCTGTCGTGCTCGCGCACCCGCGTCGAGATCGTCACCATGCGGCCGACGCCGGCGGCTTCGGCACGCGTCACCACCGCATCGAGTTCGTCGGCGAAGTCGGGAAAATCCAGATGACAGTGGCTGTCGACGAGCATCGAGGGCAAACCGCTCATTCCACCTTCGGCTCCACGTAGCGCGGGAAGATCGGCGCCGGCGGCGGCAGTGTCGTGCCGGGCGCGAGCCGCGTCGTGCCGCCGAGCCGCGCGAAGTCGCGCGCCTCCGCCGGCACGCCGAGAAGATCGAGCAGCCTGGCGGCGGACGACGGCATCACCGGCTGCGCGAGGATCGCGATCTGGCGCAGCACCTCGGCGGTGACGTAGAGCACCGTGCGCTGGCGCGGCGGATCGGTCTTGGCCAGCGCCCAGGGCTCTTGACTTGCGAAATAGCGGTTGGCCTCGGCGACCACGGCCCACACCGCGTTCAGGTACTGGTGAATCTGCTCCGTCTGCATCGCGGTGCGCGCCAGCGCCACCATGCCGTCGGCCTGCGCCAGCATCGCCTTGTCGGCGTCGGTGAAGGCGCCCGGCTCCGGCAGCCTGCCCTCGAGTTGCCGCGCGATCATGGTCAGCGAGCGCTGCGCCAGGTTGCCGAGGTCGTTGGCGAGGTCGGCATTGATGCGCGCCACGATCGCCTCGTGATTGTAGCTGCCGTCCTGACCGAACGAGACTTCGCGCAGGAAGAAGTAGCGCACCTGATCGAGGCCGTACTGCCTCACGAAGTCGAACGGGCTGACGACGTTGCCGACCGACTTCGACATCTTCTCGCCGCGGTTGAGCAGGAAGCCATGGCTGAACACGCGATGCGGCACCTCGACGCCGGCGGCCATCAGGAATGCCGGCCAGTACACCGCGTGGAAACGCACGATGTCCTTGCCGATGACGTGCAGGTCGGCGGGCCAGTAGCGCCTGAAGAGATCGCCGTTGACGTCGGGATAGCCGACGCCGGTGATGTAATTGGTAAGCGCGTCGATCCAGACGTACATCACGTGCTTCGGCGCGCCCGGCACGTGGATGCCCCAGTCGAAGGTGGTGCGCGAGATCGACAAATCTTGCAAACCACCGCGCACGAAGCTCGCGACCTCGTTGAGCCGTTCGCGCGGCAGCACGAAATCCGGCACGCGCTCGTAGAGGTCGAGCAGCTTGTCCTGATAGGCCGAGAGGCGGAAGAAATAGGTCTCCTCCTCGGTCCACTCCACCGGCGAGCCGAGCGGTTCGCGGCGCACGCCATCGGGGCCGACGGTGGTTTCGTCCTCGGCGAAATAGGCTTCCTGGCGCACCGAATACCAGCCGGCATATTTGTCGAGATAGATGTTGCCGTTCTTCTCGATCGCCTCCCACAGCGCCTGGCAGGAGCGCTCGTGACGCGGCTCCGTGGTGCGGATGTAGTCGTCGTAGGAGATGTCGAGCACGCCCATCATCTCGCGGAAGCGCGCCGAGTTGCGGTCCGCCAGTTCGAGCGGCGTCAACCCTTCGGCGATCGCGGTCTGCTGCATCTTCAGCCCGTGCTCGTCGGTGCCGGTCATGAAGCGCACGTCGTAGCCGTCGAGCCGGCGAAACCGTGCGATCGCATCCGAGGCCATCGCGGTATAGGCGTGGCCGATATGCGGCTCGCCGTTCGGATAGAAGATCGGCGTCGTGAGGAAGTAGCGCGGACGGGATTGCTCGGACTGGGACGCCATTGCTTCAATCGGACAGGTGTGAGGACGGGTTTCGCCGCGGACGATCGATCGTCATCGATGGTCAGCGCGTCGCTTCCGACAGCAGATCGAACACGGAAAAAACCAGCGGCTTTCGATCGAGATTGAAGGATTCGACGTCGCGTGCGGCGCTGTTGATCTTTTCCCATACCTCCGCCAGCCGTGCAAGCTGGGCCAGATCTCCCTTTCCGGCATCGGCCTGCCCTGCGCGGGCGCGAATCCGGTCGCCGATCCAGCGCTCGACGCTGTCGACGAAGGCGGCGAGCGCGGTGCGATCGCTGCCGCCGAGCGCATCGCCGAGCGCATGCAACTGGCGCTGGTCGACATTCGGCAGGGTGTCGAGAAGCTGGGCGGTGCGCCGGTGCAGTTTCAAGGCGCCGGCGTCGAGGAAATCCAGTGCGCGCCCGACGCTGCCCTCGGCCACCTCGGCGGCGGCCGCGATGGCCGGATCGCCGGACGCCCTGCCGGTGGCATCGGCCACGGCGGCCGCGACCTCGTCGCCCGCCAGCGGACGCAGCATGAGCGCCCGGCAGCGCGACCGGATCGTCGGCAGCACCTTGCCGGGTGCGTGCGTCACCAGCAGCAGGATCGAGCGGCGCGGCGGCTCTTCGAGGATTTTCAGGAGCGCATTGGCGGCATTGGCGTTCAACTCGTCCACGGTATCGACGACGCAGACCCGCCAGCCGTCGATCGCCGCGGTCGAGCCGAAGAAGGCGACGGTCTCGCGGGTCTGGTCCACGGTGATGACGCTGCGCATCACGCCCTTGTCGTTCGCGGTGCGCTCCAGCGTCAGCAGGCCGCCATGGGCGCCGGACGCGATCTGCCGCGCCACCGGATGGTCCGCATCGACCCGCAGGTCGCCCGCGTCCTGCACCGCGCGCGCGGCGGCATCGCCATGCGCCAGCACGAAGCGCGCCAGCCGATAGGCCAGCGTCGCCTTGCCGACGCCGCGGGGGCCGCCGATCAGCCAGGCGTGGGGAATGCGGCCGCTCCTGTAAGCCGTCAGCAACGCGGCCTCGGCGTCGCGGTGGCCGTGCAGCGCGGTGGTCTCCTTCGGATGCGGGACGCCAGGTGTCGGCTCCGATGCACGGGCGCTCATGCCGGATTCACCTGCGCCGCATGCGCCGTCTCGATCAGGCGGCCCTGCACCGCGGCCCACACCTTCTCGGCGACCTGCTCTTGCGTGCCGCTGGCATCGATCAGGATGCAGCGCTCCGGCTCACTGGCGGCGATCTCGCGATAGCCCTCGCGCAGCTTCTGGTGGAACGAGATATCCTCGGCCTCGAAGCGGTCCGGCGCATCGGCACCGCGCCGCGCCGCCGCGCGCTTCATGCCGTCTTCGACGGGAAGATCGAGGATCACCGTCAGGTCCGGCCGCAGGCAGCCGATGGTGACGCGCTCCAGCGACGACAGCAGCCGCGCATCGACCTGCCCGACCTTGCCCTGATAGACGCGGGTCGAATCCGCGAAGCGATCGCACAACACCCAGATGCCCTGCGCCAGCGCCGGCGCGATCACGCTGTGGACGTGATCGTCGCGCGCGGCCGCGAACAGCAGGGTTTCGGCTTCCGGCCCGAGCAGCTTGCCCATGCCCGACAGGATGATGTGGCGGATGATCTCGGCGCCGGGCGAGCCGCCCGGCTCCCGCGTCACCAGCGCGCGGATGTGCTCGGCATCGAGCCGCTCGGCCAGCAGGTTGATCTGGGTCGACTTGCCGGCGCCCTCGCCGCCCTCGAAGGTGATGAAGCATCCACGCGGATGCACGTCGGTCGCGTCGCTGCCGGTCATCGTCACAGCTTCGCGATGCCGGCGCGGAACATGCCGATCACGAGTTCGCTGGCACCGTCGAAGGCGCGCTGCATCGTGGTGCCGACGCCTACCGCCTCGGTCGCGTAGAGCGGCTCCTCCACCGCGACGTTGCCGTTGCGCCAGACCTTGATGGCGCCGATCGGCTGGCCCGCCGCGACCGGGGCATGGACCGGGCCGGAATAGACGATGCGGGCGAGCAGCTTGTCATTGCCGTTCTTCTGCACCATGACACGGACCGGCTCGGTGGTCGCGACCCGCACCCAGCGCGCATCGCCGCCGAACACCTTGGCCGAGCCGATCGGTGCCTTGGCGGCGAACAACGTTCGGGTCTCGAAATTGCGGAAGCCCCATTCCAGCAGCTTCCTGGCTTCCGACGCGCGGTCGTCCTTGGTCTCGAGTCCGTTGACCGCCACGATCAGCCGGGTGCCGTTCTGCACCGCGGAGCCGACCATGCCGTAGCCGCCTTCCTTGGTGTAGCCGGTCTTGAGCCCGTCGGCGCCATCGAGGCTGGCCAGCAGCGGGTTGCGGTTGAACTGCCGGATCTTGTTCCAGGTGAATTCGCGCTCGCCGAATATCTTGTAGAGCTCCGGATAGGTCCGGATGATGTGCCGCGCCAGCGTCGCCAGTTCGCGTACCGTCATCTTGTTGTCCGGATTCGGCAGCCCGTTGGAATTGCCGAAGGTGGACAGCGGCATGCCGAGCTCGCGGGCGCGCTTCGTCATCACCCCTGCGAATTCGGTCTCGTTGCCGGCGATGCCCTCGGCCAGGATCATGCAGGAGTCGTTGCCGCTCTGGATGATGGCGCCCCTCAGCAGGTCGGCGACCGGCACGCTGGAATGGATCGCGGCGAACATGGTGGAGCCGCCGGAGGGCGCGCCGCCGTGGCGCCAGGCGTTCTCGCTGACCTTGAACGCGTCGGTCAGCTTGAGCTTGCCCTGCGCGATCAGGTGGAACACCACCTCCGCCGTCATCAGCTTCATCATGCTGGAAGGCGCGCGCAATTCGTCGGCGTTCTTCTCGAACAGCACGCTGCCGCTCGACGCCTCGATCAGGATCGCGGTCGGGGCATCGGTGTTGTAGCCCTCGTCCTTCCTGGCACCCTGCACGCTGTTGTTGGCGGCCTGCGCCACACCGACAGCCAGCCCGAACAGCAGGCCGGCGGCGAGGCACGCGGCAGCGGCCGCGCGCCAACCGCGACGTGCGAAATCCGTCCCGAATATCAATCGATTACGTCTCATCAAGCGGTCCCCGCACGCTGCGCATAGTGTACCAGCCGGCACCGATACGAACAACATCGTGCCTGTCCCCGCTCCGCCCGGTTGCGGTATGGCGGCCCCGCCTCTATCGTCGCGCGCCGTCACGCCGCAGCAAGCCGGAAAGCCCACGATCATGGAAACCACCCGCACCCTCGCCGCCAACGGAATCGACATCTTTATGCGCGAGGCGGGACAGGGGCCGCTGGTGCTGTTGTGCCACGGCTGGCCGGAATTGTCCTATTCCTGGCGCCATCAGATCGGGCCGATCGCGGAGGCCGGCTACCATGTGGTTGCGCCGGACATGCGCGGCTTCGGCAAGACCAGCGCGCCGCAGGATATCGAAGCCTATACGATTTTCGACACCGTCGGCGACATGGTGGCGCTGGTGGCGGCGCTCGGCGAAAAGCAGGCGGTGATCGTCGGCCACGACTGGGGCGCGCCGGTCGCCTGGCACGCGGCGATGTTCCGGCCCGATGTCTTCACCGCCGTCGCCGGCCTCAGCGTGCCGCCGCCGCTGCGCGGCCGTGGCCGTCCGCTCGACACGCTGCGCGCCCAGGGCATCGAGAACTTCTACTGGCAGTATTTCCAGACGCCGGGCGTCGCCGAGCGCGAGCTGGAGCGCGATGTCGCCTTCACCACCCGCGCCATGGTGGCGCGCGGCTTTCTCGACCCCGCGGAATCGCTGTTCGTGACATCCGAACATGGTTTCCTCGGCGATCCCGCAATCGAGCGCACGGTGCCGGACTGGATCGGCGCCGACGAACTCGTCCACTTCACCGAGACCTATCAGGCGACCGGCTTTCGTGGCGGGCTCAACTGGTATCGCAACATCGACCGTAACTGGGAGCTGACCGCGCCGTGGCAGGACGCCCAAATTCGTCAGCCGTCGCTGTTCATCGCCGGCGCGGAGGATGCGGTGGTCAAGGGCCTGATCGGCGCCAAGCGTATCCATGACATGGAGCGGGTGCTGCCGAACCTGACCCGGAAGCTCCTCATCGAGGGTGCCGGCCACTGGATCCAGCGCGAGCGTCCGGCGGAGGTGAACGCCGCCCTGCTGGCATTCCTGCGCCAGGTCGTGCCGGCCTGACGGCAGCGGACGAATACCGAAACCGAATACGGAAACTGGATATCGAACGAAGGCTCAGTACAGGCCGCGGCCGGCCAGAAGTTCGCTGGGGCCGCGCCGGTCCTCGGCCATGTAGGACTCGACCGGGCGAATGCCCATGCCCGCCGGCCGTGCCGCCCCGGAGCCATAGCCGTAGCTGACGGCGCGCGGGTTCTCGATATCGCGGCCCGCCGAATGCCGGCTGCGCGAAGCCGACATCTCCGAGGTCGCCGTGATCGAGGCGGTATCGGCGGTGGTGTTGCCGAGGCTGTAGGGCCGTTCGTCCGGCATCGGCACATTGCCGCGCAGCGCCTGGCCGCCGTGACGCGACGACATCTGCGGCACGAACAGCGCCGCCGAGGCGATGCGCACGGTCGAGGGCGACGGTGCCGGCTCGCCGGTGCGCAGCGTCGCCAGCAGCATGCGGTCGTCGGAGCCTTCGAGCGGCGCGCGGCCGACATATTCCACCTTGACCCGGGCCACGCCATGGCCGCGGAACTCAAGCAATTGTGCGGCCCGGTTCGAGACGTCGATGATGCGATTGCCGTGATACGGCCCGCGATCGTTGATGCGCACGATCAGCGATTTGCCGTTGCTCAGATTGGTGACGCGGGCATAGCTCGGCATCGGCAGCGTCGGATGCGCGGCCGTCAGCGAGGTCATGTCGAACACTTCGCCATTGGCCGTGAGGCGGCCGTGGAAGGCATCGCCATACCACGACGCCAGGCCGATCTTCTTGTAGTGTGGATCCTCGTGGGGGACATATACCCGGCCGGCGACGGTGTAGGGCTTGCCGACGCGGTAGGTGCCACCTCCCTTCGGCACCGCCTGGCCGAAGCCGACGACGCGGGGGCTGCTTGAAACACCGTATTTGGGATCGACACGGCTGGCGAATTTGCCGGACGAGGCGCAGTTGGCCAGCAGCAGGCAGGCGCCCAGCGCAGCCGCGGTGCGCGCCACCGTGGCGAAGCCGACCGAACCGCGAATTCCCTTGAGCCCCGACATATGCCCCGAATACCATTGCGACGACGGCCCCGTGGCGGCCATCGTATTCCCCAAAATCCCCTGCCCGGCTTCCTACACCGCCAAGCATGAATATATCGAAGCCGAAAGGCGGCGGAATTGCGGTGAGCTTCCGCCGTGGTAAATCAAAGGTTGCGAGTCGACAACCGGAAAGGCCGCGCACCGCCCCTGCATGATCCGCGATGGCGGCTCGCGCGGCTGATCATGCTTGGAGCCGAAAAATGCGGCCCGGGCCGGCGGCGGGGGTATCGGGCCGGCATCGCGTTTGCTATGGCCTTCGGCGGCGTTTGCTATGGCCTTCGGCGGCGTCGCAGCCCTGCCGCGGCGTTCGGCGTCGGGTCAGCCGTACCTTGAGGCGGATCCTCTTGAGACGGATCCTGTCGGCTCGATGCTAGAGCGTTTTCAAGCGAAGCGGGGGCCGGTTCGCGTAAAGAAAACGCGTTGAAACAAGAAATATAGAGCCCGGTTCCGTTTCTATCGGAACGGAAATGGCTCTAGCGACGGAAGGGTGGCCGAGTGGTTTAAGGCATCGGTCTTGAAAACCGGCGTGGGTGCAAGCCCACCGTGGGTTCGAATCCCACCCCTTCCGCCACTGTTTCACTCGCGGCATCGCCGAGTTAAACCTGAATGGTCTCTTCTGCCGCCAAGCGCCCTGAATTCCACGGCTTCGTTGAGTGGAGAGCATCAGGGTTCGTCTGTCGGTGGGAAAGCGATGGATTCGAAAGTGCAGGACGAGACG
>JAGRLZ010000121.1 GCA_020441545.1 Xanthobacteraceae bacterium
CCGAGCGTTGCCATCACCCGCCATTCCGGAATGTCGAGACCGTATCGCGTGCGGTATTCACTCGACAGCGCCGCCGAGACCTCGGCGCCGAGCCGATTCAGCCGGAACGGAACGAAGCTGAAAAGATCGAGCCTGGTCACGATCCACTCCAATTTGAGTTGACGGGCGGTCCCCGTCCGTCGTTAAATTAGTTGCAAGTGAGACTATATCGCGTTAGGGAGCGACACAAGGAAGAAGGCCGCCGTCCGGGACGGACGAGGGGCGGGCGCGGCCAGGCGCGTTGCGGGTCGGGGGCATGGATCGGGGGCATGGATCGAGGGCATGTCGAAGCACGTCACCCAGTTCGGTTATCGCCGCCATCCGGACCAGGACCGGGCGCCGCGGGCGGGCGCCCATCATCCGGTTGTTGTGGTCGGCGCTGGGCCGATCGGGTTGTCGCTCGCGATCGACCTGGCGCAGCGCGGGCAGGCGGTGGTGCTGCTCGACGATGCCGACCGGATCGGGGAGGGCTCGCGCGCGATCTGCTTTTCCAAGCGCTCACTGGAATACTGGGACCGGCTCGGCGTCGGCCGGCGCATGGTCGAGAAGGGCGTGGTGTGGAGCGTCGGCCGTATCTTCCACGGCGACAACCAGCTCTACCAGTTCAACCTGCTGCCGGAGCAGGGCCACAAGATGCCGGCCTTCATCAACCTCCAGCAATATTACGCCGAGTCCTATCTGGTCGACCGGGTCGGCGACCTGCCTGCGATCGACCTGCGCTGGCGCAACAGGGTCGCGGCGCTGGAGCAGCGCAACGATCACGTGGTGCTCACCGTCGAGACGCCGGACGGGCCGTATCGGCTGACGGCCGGTTATGTCGCCGCCTGCGACGGCGCGCGCTCGACGCTGCGCGGCCTGGTCGGCGCGGATTTCCAGGGCCAGGTGTTCGAGGACCAGTTCCTGATCGCCGACGTGAAGATGACGGCCGAATTCCCGACCGAACGCTGGTTCTGGTTCGATCCGCCGTTCCATGCCGGCCGCTCGGCGCTGCTGCATCGCCAGCCGGACAATGTCTGGCGCATCGACCTGCAACTCAGCCCGGATACGGACGCGACGATCGAGCGCCGCCCCGAGAACGTGCGGCCGCGCATCGCGCGGATGCTCGGGCACGACCAGTTCGATTTCGAATGGATCTCGATCTACAGGTTCCAGTGCCGGCGCATGGCGCGCTTCGTCCATGACCGCGTGATCTTTGCCGGCGATTCCGCGCATCAGGTGTCGCCGTTCGGCGCGCGCGGTGCCAATTCCGGGCTGGAGGATGCCGAGAACCTGGCGTGGAAGCTGGCGCGCGTCATTGCCGGACAATCGCCGGCGGCGCTGCTGGAGAGCTATCACATCGAGCGCAGCCTCGCGGCCGACGAGAACATCCGCGAATCGACGCGCTCGACCGATTTCATGGCGCCGGCGACGCGGCAGGAAGCGCGGCTGCGGCAGGCCGTGCTGGCGCTGGCCGAGGATACCGACTTCGCCAAGCGCATGGTGAATGGCGGCCGCCTTTCGGTACCGTCGGTTTACGACACGCCGCTGTCGACGCCGGATCGGGAGTCGTGGGCCGGCGGTCCGTGCCCGGGAGCGTCGATGGTGGATGCGCCGTTGCAGCGGCCGGACGGAGTCGGGCTCTATCTGTCCGATGCGTTCATCGCCGCCGGCAAGACGTTCGCCTTGCTGCAATTCGCTGGCGGTCCGAGCGATGTCGCGCCCGCTGGCGTCGAGTCCATCCGGATCGGGGACGGCGAGGCCCTGCGCGACAGTACGGGGGCGGCCGCCGCGCGCTACGACGCGCAGGCCGGCAGCGCCTATCTGCTGCGGCCCGACAGCTATGTCGCAGCCCGCCTGCGCGATCCGACGCGGGCAGGAATCGAAGCCGCGCTGAAGCGCGCCAGCGCGTCGAGCTGAGAGAGGTTGAGTTGAGGGAGGATGTGATGGCGCTGTCGACCGCATCGAATTTCGCCCGCCCCGACGATGCCTTCCGCCTCGTCGTGGAAGCCCATCGCGGCCTCGATGACGCGCAGAGCGCGGTGCTGGACGCCGCATTGGTGCTGATCCTCGCCAATCACATCGGCGACATGGCCGTGCTGCGCGACGCCATTGCGCTCGGCAAGCGGCGCATTGCCGCGACCGTGACGCCGCGGCAGAAATCGTAGTCGAAAACCGAACGGGAGAGTTTCAGCGAATGGCCAAGGGTTTCGCCTCCACCACCGATCTTGCCGAAAAGAAAGTGACCTTCTCCGAGATCGGCAGCGATCTCTATGCCTTCACCGCGGAGGGCGATCCGAATTCCGCGGTGATCGTCGGCGACGATGGCTGCGTCGTGTTCGACGCGCAGGCGACCCCGGCGATGGCCGGCAAGGTGATCGCGCGCGTCAGGACGGTCACCGACAAGCCGATCAAATACGTGGTGCTGTCGCACTATCACGCGGTGCGGGTGCTGGGCGCGTCGGCCTATCACGCGCAGGGCATCGTCGCCTCGCAGGAGACCCGTCGCCTGATCGGGGAGCGTGGCCAGCAGGACTGGGACTCCGAATACGGCCGCTTTCCGCGCCTGTTCCAGGATGCCGCCAGCATTCCCGGCCTGACCTGGCCGACATTGACCTTCGAAGGCGAGATGTCGATCTGGCTCGGCAAGCGTGAGGTCCGGCTGATGCAGCTCGGCGCCGGGCACACTTCGGGCGATATCGTCGCCTGGGTGCCCGATGCCGAGGTGATGTTCTCCGGCGACCTGATCGAATATCACTCGGCCTGCTATTGCGGCGATGCGCACCTGCGCGAATGGCCGGTGACGCTGGACGAGATTCGCGACTTCAACCCGAAGGCGATCGCGCCGGGGCGCGGCGATGCGCTGAAGGGGCTCGGCACCACGCGCGAGGCCATCGCCATGACGCGCGATTTCGTCACCACGCTTTACGGCGCGGCGGAACTGTCGGTCGCGAGAGGCCGCAGCCTCAAGGAGACGATGGCGGCGACCCGCGAGGTGATGGACCCGAAGTTCGCCGGCTTCGCGATCTACGAGCACTGCCTGCCGTTCAACGTCTCGCGCGCCTTCGACGAGGCGTCGGGCATCGACGATCCGGTGATCTGGACCGACAAGCGCGACCGCGAAATGTGGGCGGCGTTGCAGGGCTGAGGTTGTTCGTCATTGCGAGGAGCAAGAGCGGCGAAGCAATCGGAATGCCGCACACGAAGAATGGATTGCTTCGCTGCGCTCGCAATGACGTTCAAAAAGTCTGAAATCTTGCGAGCCGATGGGAGAGTGAGATGAACATCAACACCGCGCCCGGCGATCTGAGACAGGGCACCAATGGCGTGACGCCGGGCTACATGTCCGGTTTCGGCAACGGCTTCGAGACCGAGGCGCTGCCCGGCGCGCTGCCGATCGGCCGCAACTCGCCGCAGCGCTGTGCCTACGGGCTCTATGCCGAGCAACTGTCCGGCTCGCCCTTCACCGCGCCGCGCGGCGCCAACGAACGCTCGTGGCTGTATCGCATCCGCCCCTCGGTGAAGCATTCGGGCCGCTTCGCCAAGGTTGACCGCGGGCTGTGGCGCACCGCGCCGTGCTTCGAGGCCGACCTGCCGATCGCGCAATTGCGCTGGGATCCCGCGCCGATGCCGGACGGGGCGCAGACCTTCCTGCAAGGGGTGCGGACCATGACCACGGCGGGCGACGCCAACACCCAGGCCGGCATGGCGGCGCACCTCTATCTCATCACCCGATCGATGGTGGACCAGCACTTCTACGATGCCGACGGCGAACTGCTGTTCGTCGCCCAGCAGGGCGAGCTGCGCTTCGTCACCGAGTTCGGCCGCATCGACATCGAGCCCGGCGAGATCGCGGTTATCCCGCGCGGCGTCAAGTTCCGGGTCGAGATTCCGAACGGGCCGGCACGCGGCTATCTGTGCGAGAACTATGGCGGCGCGTTCACCCTGCCGGAGCGCGGCCCGATCGGCGCCAACTGCCTGGCCAATTCGCGCGATTTCCTCACGCCGGTCGCGGCCTATGAGGACAAGGACACGC
>JAGRLZ010000122.1 GCA_020441545.1 Xanthobacteraceae bacterium
GGCCTCGCCGAACTTGGCGATCTCCTCGAACAGCCCTTCGGCGATCTGCGGCGAGGTGTTGTCGGCATCGATCAGGATGGCGAGCCGTGGCAGGTGCTGGTGTTCGGATTTCATGGGATGGCCTCTTCGATAAGCGGACCGGCAGGACGGCAGTGTTTCACCAGCGCATTTAACGCACGCCCGGCGGATTGAGGAAGCGTCGAGGCGGCTTGCGGCGCGGCGGCCCGGGTTTGCCAGACCGCGTGCGAATGGTTTAAGCCGGGGCGGCGCCTCCATGGGGGCCTAACCGGGACAGAACCATCATGACCATCCGCCTCCATCGTGGCGACCTGCCCGATCTCGACCGCTATACGACGTCGGTCGCGATCGATACCGAGACCATGGGGCTCAATCCGCATCGCGATCGCCTGTGCGTGGTGCAACTGTCCAACGGCGACGGCACCGCCGACGTGGTGCAGATCGCCAGGGGCCAGCAGGACGCGCCGAACCTGAAGAAGCTGCTCGGCGATCCCGATGTGCTGAAGATTTTCCATTTCGCGCGGTTCGACCTCGCGATCCTGTTTCATGCGCTCGGGGTGATGCCGTCGCCGGTCTATTGCACCAAGATCGCCTCGCGGCTGGCCCGCACCTATACCGACCGCCACGGCCTCAAGGACCTGGTGCGCGAGCTGCTGGGCGTGGAACTGTCCAAGCAGCAGCAGTCGAGCGACTGGGGCGCCGACACGCTGAGCGAGGCGCAACTGGCCTATGCGGCTTCGGACGTGCTGTACCTGCACGCCCTGCGCGACAAGCTCGACGTCATGCTGGCGCGGGAGAAGCGCGGCGCGCTGGCGCAGGCCTGTTTCCAGTTCCTGCCGTCGCGCGCCGGGCTCGACCTGCTTGGCTGGGAGAATGCGGATATATTCGCGCATTCGTGACTGGCCGGGCCCCTCCGTCGGCGTTCCGGGCTGCGCCCGATTCGGGCGCCGGAGTCGGATTTCGCCTTTCCTGCCATGCCGAAGCCGTCATTGGCGGGTTCAACGGCCGAGGCGCCGCCCCCCGGCCCGAGGGGGACGGGGACGGCTGCGCAAGCCGGCAAAATTGCGTAGACTATGTGCGTCGCCCGGGCCCTGGTCCGGACTTCCCGGCATGGTCGGCCGGCAAGGCGTGGTGACAGGTCATTTGACGAGAGGTCATTTTCGGAGCTTGCGTGTATCCGGTTCAGAACCCCGCTTATGAAGCCACGATGGATGCCCGCTTTGCCGCGGCGGCCCGGCACAGCCGGCTGGTGCGCCTGCTGCGCATCGCGGTCCCGGCTGTCGTGGCGGTGGCGGTGGCGGCGATCCTCGCCATCTCGATCTTCAATCCGTTCCGCGCGCTGATGAAGCAGTTGCCGCTCGATGTCGACAATGTGGTGGTGTCCGGCACCAGGATCACGATGGAATCGCCGCATATGTCGGGCTTCTCGCCGGACCAGCGGCCCTATGAGGTCTGGGCGAAGGCCGCGACGCAGGACCTGCTCGCGCCCGATCGCGTCGAGCTCAAGACGATCCGGGCCAAGGTCATGATGGAGGACCGTTCGACCGTGACGATGGATGCCCGGGAGGGCCTGTTCGATACCAAGAGCCAGGTCCTCGACCTGCGCCAGGATATCTTCCTGCAGTCGTCCACCGGCTATGAGGCCCGCCTGACGCAGGCGCGGGTCGATATCGCCAAGAGCGCGGTGTCGTCGGACCAGCCGGTCGACGTGAAGCTGCTGAACGGCACCCTGAATGCGAACCGGCTGCGTATCGTCGACAGCGGCGACGTGGTCCGTTTCGAGGGAGGCGTGGTGATGAATCTCGTGCTCGATGCGCCGGTGCTGCCGACCGGCCCGGACGAATCCGGCACGCCGCCCGCGCAGGGAGCCGCGCGATGATGTCGGGTTTCCGATCGGTGGCTTTCCGATCCGCGCGTTTCCGGTCCGTGTGCGGAAGCGGCCTGCGCCTTGCCTGCGCGGCCACGCTGCTGTCGCTTGCGGCCGTGCCGCCGGAAGCGCATGCCCAGGGCAGCACCGTGCGCGGCGTTCCCAACGCCATGCAGGGCTTTTCGCAGAATCGCGACCAGCCGATCAAGATCGAGGCGGCGTCCCTCGAACTGCGCGACAAGAAGAAGGAAGCGACCTTCGCCGGCGACGTGAAGGTGGTGCAGGGCGACACCACCATGCAGTCGAAGACGCTGGTGGTGTTCTATGACAGCAAGGACAAGCCGGCCGGCAGGAAGCCGGGTCGGAACGGTGCGGCGAAGATGACGGCGGCGGAGCCGGGACCGGGCGGGGCGTCGTCGATCCGCCGGCTCGAGGCGCGCGGCGGGGTCGTGGTGACGCAGAAGGACCAGGTGGTCACCGGCGACACGGCGATCTTCGACACCCGCACCAACCAGGTCACCATGCTGGGCAAGGTGGTCCTCACCCAGGGCAAGAACATCCTGCGCGGCGACCGGCTGGTGGTGGACATGACCACCGGGGTCTCGCGGGTCGAGTCCAGCAGCGGCCGGGTCCAGGGCCTGTTCCAGGCGTCCGGCCAGGGCAGCCCGGCGCAGCGGCTCGGCGCGCCGCAATCGATCCGGCCGAGATGAGTTCGCCGAGATGAGTTCGCCGCGATGAGTTTCTTGGGCCTGGCCCGGCGGATGCACGCGGGATGGTTGACTTGCGGCGTGGGGGCGCTACACCCGCGCGTTCCGGCCGCCCTGGCGCAGGCGTGCCGGACCGAGTTCCTTCATCATTCGCGGCTATTTCGGAAGCGGGGCTTTCGCGGGCCCGAGACGGAGCATTGAGCGAAGCTGCATGGTGGACCTGCGCGATATCTTCCGGAAGAGTGCCCCGAAGCGGGAGGCGCGGGGCTTCGCGCGCGCGCGCGCCGACATCACCATGCTCGATGCTGGCGCGAGCCCCATGCTGGACCGGACGATAAGCGAGGCGCCGGCGGTTGCGCCGCCGCGCCGCCGGCAGGCGGCCGGCGGGCATCAGCGTCCCGCGGCCCAGCAGGTGAAGTATCTGGCCGTCCACGGCATCGAGAAGAGCTTCGGCTCGCGGCAGGTGGTGCGCGGCGTCAGCATCTATGTCCGCCGCGGCGAGGCGGTCGGCCTGCTGGGACCGAACGGCGCCGGCAAGACCACGGTGTTCTACATGATTACCGGCCTCATCAAGGCCGATCGCGGCAAGATCGAACTCGACGGCCACGACGTCACCAGGCTGCCGATGTATCAGCGCGCACGGCTCGGCATCGGCTACCTGCCGCAGGAAGCCTCGATCTTTCGCGGCCTCACGGTGGAGCAGAACATCCGCGCCGTGCTCGAGGTGGTCGAGCCCAGCCGCAAGAAGCGCGAGGCCGAGCTCGATTCGCTGCTGGAGGAATTCAACATCACGCGGCTGCGCAAGTCGCCGTCGATCGCGTTGTCCGGCGGCGAGCGCCGCCGCGTCGAGATCGCCCGCGCGCTGGCGACCCGGCCCAACTACATGCTGCTCGACGAGCCGTTCGCCGGCATCGACCCGATCGCGGTCGGCGACATCCAGGACCTGGTGCGCCATCTCACCAATCGCGGCATCGGCGTGCTCATCACCGACCACAATGTGCGCGAGACATTGGGCCTCACCGATCGCGCCTATATCGTCTATGCCGGCGAAATCCTGACCGAGGGTGATCCGGATACCATCGTCAACGACCCCGACGTCCGCCGCCTCTATCTCGGCGAGGAATTCCGGCTCTGAGCACCGGGCGGGAGAGCCATTTCCGTTCCGATCAAATCGGAACGGGCTCTCTATCTTTATTTTAACGCGTTTTCTTGACGAGAGCCGGTCCCCGCTTCGCTCGAAAACGCCCTGACGCGGTAAATTTCGCGGCGTCAAGCCGTGACTTAGGGATTGAATAGTTTTAAAGCAAGAATCGGACCAATTTTTATGGAACGGGTCTTGCCTCCATGGCCCTGTCGCAGAAGCTAGAATTCCGCCAGACCCAGTCGCTGGTGATGACGCCGCAGCTGATGCAGGCGATCAAGCTGCTGCAACTTTCTAACCTCGACCTGGTGGCGTTCGTCGACGAGGAACTCGAGCGCAATCCGCTGCTCGAGCGCGCCGCCGAGGGTGAGGGCCCGGACGCGGCGCCGCAGGAACCCGCGGCGCCGGCGGACGATCCGGCCGGGCAGGTGGAAGCCGCCGGTGGCGATGCCGAGCCCGGCCAGTTCGAGCCGGGCGTCGGGGAATGGATGGACAGCGATCTCGGCAGCCGTGCCGAGATCGAGCAGCGGCTCGATACCGGGCTCGACAATGTCTTTCCGGAGGAGCCGGCGGATGCCGCGGCGCGCGCCGCCCAGGAGGCCGCACCCACCACATTCACCGAATGGGGCGGCGGCGCCTCGAACGACGACGACTACAACCTGGAGGCGTTCGTCGCCGCCGAGACCTCGCTCGCCGATCGTCTCGCCGAACAGCTCGCGGTCGCCTTTGCCGATCCGGCCCGCCGGATGATCGGCCAGTACCTGATCGACCTTGTCGACGAGGCCGGTTACCTGCCGCCCGATCTCGGCGACGCCGCCGGGCGGCTTGGCGCATCGCCGGACCAGGTGGCGGAGGTGCTGGCTGCGATGCAGACCTTCGAGCCGTCCGGCATCTGCGCGCGCAGTCTCGCCGAATGTCTTGCCATCCAGTTGCGCGAGCGCGACCGCTACGACCCCGCGATGCAGGCGCTGATTGCCAACCTCGATCTGCTGGCGCGGCGCGACGTCGGCGCCTTGCGGAAAATCTGTGGCGTCGACGACGAAGACCTCGTCGACATGATCGCGGAGATCCGGCGGCTCGATCCCAAGCCGGGCCTGAAGTTCACCGCGACCCGGGTGCAGGCCGTGGTGCCCGACGTCTATGTACGGCCGGGTCCGGATGGTGGCTGGCTGCTCGAGCTCAACAGCGACACGCTGCCGAAGGTGCTGGTCAATCAGGACTACTATGCCACCCTGTCGAAGACCATTCGCAACGACGGCGACAAGACCTATTTCAGCGACTGCCTGCAGAACGCGACGTGGCTGGTGCGCGCGCTCGACCAGCGCGCCCGCACCATCCTGAAGGTCGCGACCGAGATCGTGCGCCAGCAGGACGGCTTCTTCGCGCACGGCATCGCCCATTTGCGGCCGCTCAACCTGAAGACCATCGCGGATGCGATCCAGATGCACGAATCCACGGTGTCGCGCGTTACCGCGAACAAGTACATGGCGACCAACCGCGGCATCTTCGAATTGAAGTATTTCTTCACGGCCTCGATCGCTTCGGCCGATGGCGGCGAGGCGCATTCGGCCGAAGCCGTCCGCCATCAGATCAAGCGATTGATTGATGCGGAAAAGCCGTCGAGCATCCTGTCCGACGATACCATCGTCGAGCGGTTGCGCGAAGCCGGAATCGAGATTGCGCGGCGCACCGTGGCGAAATACCGCGAGGCCATGCGCATCCCGTCGTCGGTGCAGCGCCGGCGCGAGAAGCAGAGCCTGGCTGGCGCCGCCGTGGCGTCATCGACCGGGGATTAACTTTCGCGCGACCGAACCGCGCGCCGCTGCAACGCAGGCTTGATTGCATCACCGTCCATACGGATACTCTGGAATCGCAAGCGGTCGCTTTCGGCCAGGTGGCATCCGGCTGGTCGAGGGAGAGACGCTTCGGTGTCATATGTGCCGTCCGCCCGCAAAGCCGGAAGGCCGTTTTTGCGGGCGGCGCGCTAGTGGAGTGGATTTGACATTCGCTGCCCGCCTTGCAGCAATCTCGGAAGGCGAATGTCAAATCCAAAACGCCACCAGAATGGTAGAATTGCTAGTGATCCCTTGATTCGAACATTTGCAATGACATCCGCTGCAATGGGATGCAAATGTTGGAATCGGACCGCTAGCCTGTGTCGAATCGAGGTACGACCATGACCATCCGAGTCTCGGGCAAGAGCATCAGCATCGGCGAAGCATTGCGCGGCCGCGTCAGCGATCGCACCGACGAAGTGCTGCGGAAATATTTCGACGGCAATTACTCGGGGCACATCACCTTCAGCAAGGATGGCTTCGGCTTCAAGACCGATTGTGCGCTCCACCTCGATTCCGGGATCACGCTGGAGGCGGAGTCCAATGCGGCGGATGCCTATGCGAGTGCGGATCAGGCGCTGGTTCAGATCGAGAAGCGGTTGCGCCGCTACAAGAGCCGGCTGAAGGATCGCTCGGCGCGCAAGGCGCATGCGGCGGCGGCGGCCGTCGCCGAACTCGACGCGCAAAGCTACGTGATCGAAGCGCCGGCTCATGACGACGAGGAGGTGACGGCCTACAATCCGGTCATCATCGCCGAATCGACCACGTCGCTGAAGCGGCTGTCGGTCAGCGAGGCGGTGATGGAATTGGATTTCACCGGCGCCGCCGTGATCGTGTTTCAGCACGGCAGCAGCGGCCGGGTGAACATCATCTATCGCCGCCCCGACGGCAATGTCGGCTGGATCGATCCGCCGGACACCGCCGCCAGGCCGGGGTGATTCCGGCAAGCGTAAAATTTCAGGGGACAGCGCATCACCGCGGCAGGGCCCGCCGAAGCCGTGCCATTGTCCCCGCGGCGCTGCGAGGTCTCGTGCCGCGTTGGCGCAAGTGCCGGTGATAACGTGGATTTTTCCGGCCGGCCGACCGCATCCGAGCGCGCCGTCACGGCATTGACCTTTGATGCCATCCTCCCTATGGTCCGCCACCTTTTGGATGGGGGGTCCGGGAGGGGTAGCAGGGCCGGCTTGCGGTGCTACAATAGTGGCCGTGGGGTTGGGTGATGATGTCGCGATTCGCTGGAGCGACGCGACGATCTGCAAAGACAGGTTCCGGGCGGTCCGGCGGGTTCGAGTTCCTTCCGCAAGCAGCTTCAACAAGACGATCTAGCGATACGCGACGATTCAACTTCTTTCTCGGAAAGCTCCATGACGATTACCGATCTGGTCGCGCCCGAGGCGATCATCCCGGCGTTGAAGGTCACCAGCAAGAAGCAGGCGCTGCAGGATCTCGCCGCGCGTGCCGCGCAATTGAGCGGCCAGAACGAGCGCGCGATCTTCGAGGTGCTGCTGCAGCGGGAGAAGCTTGGAACCACCGCGGTCGGCTATGGCGTCGCCATACCGCACGGCAAGCTGCAGAAGCTCGAAAAGCTGTTCGGCCTGTTCGCGCGGCTCGAACGCCCGATCGATTTCGAGGCGATGGACGGCCAGCCGGTCGATCTCCTGTTCCTGCTGTTGGCGCCGGAAGGCGCCGGCGCCGATCACCTGAAGGCGCTGGCCAAGATCGCGCGGCTGCTGCGCGACCAGGAAACCGCGCGCAAGCTGCGCGCCTCGAGCGATGGGCCGGCGATCTATTCGGTGCTGACCCAGCCCGCCAGCGTGGCGTAGCGCGAACCGCATTCGCGACTGTATCGATGTTCGTCATGCCCGGCCTTGCACCGGGCATCCATATCGTTGCTGCGGTTGGTTCAGCCGGCGGATACCGCAGAGACGGTCATACTCCGCAAAACGGCGGCGCATCCCGTATTCCGAAACGCGCCAACGTCGTTCAAACGTCATTCAATCGACGCGGCAGCGTACCGGATCATCCGCTTTCGCGGATGATGGCGCCTCGTTATCTCGCGGAAGACCGCGGCGCCGGTGTCGTATCAATCCTTCACCACGCGCACCGCGCCGAGCGCGGCGCTGGTGGCGTGCGCGGCATATGCCTTCAGCGCCATCGTCACGCGACGCTTGCGCGGTCCCGGCTTCCATGCCTGGTCGCCCTTCATCTCCATCTCCGCACGGCGGCGCTCGAGTTCGGCATCGTCCACCGCGAGATGGACTTTCCGGCTCGGAATGTCGAATTCGATGATGTCGCCTTCGGCGACCAGGCCGATCGCGCCGCCCTCAGCCGCTTCCGGCGAGACATGGCCGATCGACAGGCCGGAGGAGCCGCCGGAGAAGCGGCCGTCGGTAATCAGCGCGCAGGCTTTGCCGAGGCCCTTCGATTTCAGGTAGCTGGTCGGATACAGCATCTCCTGCATGCCGGGTCCGCCGCGCGGCCCCTCGTAGCGGATCAGCACCACGTCGCCGGGCTTGATCTTGTTGGTAAGGATGGCGTCCACCGCCGCGTCCTGGCTCTCGAAGATGCGCGCGGGGCCGGAGAACTTCAGGATGCTGTCGTCGACGCCGGCGGTCTTCACGATGCAGCCGTCGCGCGCGATATTGCCGAACAGCACCGCGAGGCCGCCGTCCTTGGAGAAGGCGTGCGCGGCATCGCGGATGCAGCCGGTGGCGCGGTCGGTGTCGAGGTCGTCGAAGCGCTTGTCCTGGCTGAACGCGACTTCGGTGCGCACGCCGCCGGGTGCTGCGCGATAGAAGGTGCGCACGCTGTCGCTCTTGCTTTGCGTGATGTCCCAGCGCTCCAGCGCGTCCTTCAGCGTCGCGCTGTGGACCGTCGGCAGGCTGGCGTCGATCAGGTCGGCGCGCTCCAGCTCGCCGAGGATCGCCATGATGCCGCCGGCGCGGTGGACGTCTTCCAGATGCACGTCGGCCACCGATGGCGCCACCTTGCACAGCACCGGCACGCGGCGCGACAGCCGGTCGATATCCGCCATCGTGAACGGCACCTCGCCTTCGTAAGCCGCCGCGAGCAGGTGCAGCACGGTGTTGGTGGAGCCGCCCATCGAGATGTCGAGGGTCATCGCGTTCTCGAACGCCTTGAAGCTGGCGATGTTGCGCGGCAGCGCGCTCTCGTCGTCCTGCTCGTAGTAGCGGCGCGCCAGGTCGACGATCAGGTGGCCGGCCTCGACGAACAGGCCCTTGCGGTCGGCATGGGTGGCGAGCACCGAGCCGTTGCCGGGCAGCGCCAGGCCGAGCGCCTCGGTGAGGCAGTTCATCGAATTGGCGGTGAACATGCCCGAGCACGACCCGCAGGTCGGGCAGGCGGAGCGCTCGATCACCTCGACATCGGCGTCGCTGACGGCGTCGTCGGCGGCGGCGACCATGGCGTCGATCAGGTCGACCGAACGCTGCTTGCCCTGGATGGTGACCTTGCCGGATTCCATCGGGCCGCCGGAGACGAACACGACGGGGATGTTGAGGCGCAGCGCCGCCATCAGCATGCCGGGGGTGATCTTGTCGCAGTTCGAGATGCAGACCATGGCGTCGGCACAATGCGCGTTGACCATGTATTCGACGCTGTCGGCGATGATCTCGCGCGAGGGCAGGCTGTAGAGCATGCCGTCGTGACCCATGGCGATGCCGTCGTCGACCGCGATGGTGTTGAATTCCTTGGCGACGCCGCCGGCCGTCTCGATCTCGCGCGCGACCAGCTGGCCGAGATCCTTGAGGTGGACGTGGCCGGGCACGAACTGGGTGAAGGAATTGACCACCGCGATGATCGGCTTGCCGAAATCCTCGTTCTTCATGCCGGTGGCGCGCCACAACCCGCGCGCGCCGGCCATATTGCGGCCATGGGTGGAGGTGCGGGAACGATAGGCTGGCATGGCAATATCCTCGGGGCGCGCGCGACCGGCGTCGCGCATGTGCTGGCAAATCGGGTTCCGCGTCGGACGCGGGGACGAGCGAACATACTCTCCACATGCATCCGGTCAAACCACGCGGCACAAAAAATCGGCATGGGAATGGATGCCATGCACGCCACTGCTTTACCTCTCCGCACAGGTGTGAGGGAGCGCTGTCTGCGGGGCCGGCGGATCGATCGGCTCGCTGGGCGCCAAAACAAAAGCGGCAGCGCTCGCCGCGCCGCCGCTCGTGGACATCGATCGTTCGATATCATTCCGCCCGGCCCGTCATGCGACAGGCCGCCGGTTCCGGTCCGGCCGGAGCAGGATAGGTCAGTGGACGCTGACGGCCTGCAACTCGTTGCTCCAGGCGTTGGCGATCGCCGCCTCACGGCTGTCGGTCAGCATGATCGGCGTGCCGTCGGCCGCGTGCAGCGCGAACAGCGTCATTCCCGGCGCGAGGTCCGGCGCCTGCGGAAACAGGCCGGCCACGTCCTCGGACTTGATCTCCTTGACATAGGCGATGTGGCCGCCGCCCAGGCTGGCGAGCGCCTCAGGCGTCACGTTCCGGGTTTCGAAAACGGAGTTGGGTTCGGTCATGGTCTCGACTCCTCTATTCTTCAAGCGGTCGAGTCCGCTCCAGTTCACCATTATTCGTGCTCATTGATAGCGATTGTCTTAACGACCCGTTCAGGTTCCGGCCTGGCGAGATCGATCGACAACAGCCCGTTCTTCAGGTCGGCGCCCAGCACCTGCATCCCCTCCGCCAGCACGAAGGTGCGCTGGAAGTGGCGCGCGGCAATGCCGCGATGGATGTATTGCCGGGCCTTGTCGTCCTGTTGGCGGCCCCGGATCACGAGCTGGTTTTCCTCAATGGTGACATCGAGTTGGTCGCGGGTGAACCCCGCCACCGCCAGCGTGATCCGCAGGCGTTCCGGCTGACCTTCGGTGCGGTCATACCGCTCGATGTTGTAGGGAGGATAACCGTCTGCACCTTTCACGACGCGATCGAGCGCACGCTCGATTTCGTCGAATCCCAAAAGGAACGGACTGGACAACGAAGGAACACGAGACATTACAAAGTCCTCTCGAAGCGACTTTGGCCATGCAATCCCCGTTCCGGGAATTGCCCTTCGGGCCCTTTCGGCACCCTGGCGGCGGGCTGCGGCCTGCCGCTGCCTACCATATGGGCATCGCCGGGAGCAGTTCAAGGACTCCTGGAACTTGCCCCAAGCTTTTGAAATCGCTTTTGAAAGGGAGGTCCTGCCGAGGCTGTCTCAGCCGCCGAGGCGGTTGCGGCCGTCGGCCGAGAACAGGTGCAGTTTGTCGCGCGGGGCGACCGCCCGCACCCTGGCGCCGATCGTCGGGGCCGACTGTCCGGGCAGGCGGACGACGATCTCGCCGGGTGGCAGTTCGCCGGGATTGGCGCTGACGGCAGCCGCCGCGCCGCTGCGGGTGCCATAGACGAAGGTCTCGGCGCCGACCCGCTCGATCGCCTCCACCGTCAACTCATAGCCGATGCCGCCGGCCGGCACCGCGTCGTCGGTCAATGCAAGGTCTTCGGGGCGGACACCGAGGATCGCCCCGCCCGCGCCCGTGCCGTCGGGCTGCCGTGCCGTGGCCTCCGCGGCGTCGATCGGGGTGAGGTTCATCGGCGGGGCGCCGATGAAGGCGGCGACGAAGGTGGTGGCCGGCTTCTGGTAGATCGCGAGCGGATTGCCGATCTGCTCCACCACGCCGCCGTTCATCACCACCAGGATGTCGGCCAGCGTCATCGCCTCGAGCTGGTCGTGGGTGACGTAGATCGAGGTGGTGTTGAGCCGGCGCTGCAATTTGCGGATCTCGACCCGCATGGCGATGCGCAGCTTGGCGTCGAGGTTCGACAGCGGCTCGTCGAACAGGAAGACCTTCGGCTGGCGGACGATGGCGCGGCCCATGGCGACGCGCTGGCGCTGGCCGCCGGAGAGCTGCTTCGGCTTGCGGTCGAGCATCGCCCCGATCTCGAGGGTCCGGGCCGCCTCGCGCACCCGCCGGTCGATCTCGGGCCTGGCCATGCCGCGGTTGCGCAACCCGTAGGCCATGTTGTTGTAGACGGTCATATGCGGATAGAGCGCGTAGTTCTGGAACACCATGGCGATGTCGCGGTCGGCCGGCTCGATCGCGTTGACGACGCGGCCGCCGATGTCGATCTCGCCGCTGGTGATGGTTTCCAGTCCGGCGACCATGCGCAGCAGCGTGGACTTGCCGCAGCCGCTTGGCCCGACCAGCACGCAGAACTGGCCGTCGCCGATCTCGAGGTCGACGCCCTTGATGGCCTCGACGCCGCCGGGATAGGTCTTGCGGACGTTGCGCAGCGTGACGTTAGCCATCGGTGACCTACTTCTCCGTCTCGACAAGGCCGCGCACGAACAGCTTCTGCATCAGGACCACCACCGCCACCGGCGGCAGCATCGCCAGGATCGAGGTCGCCATCACCACCGGCCATTCGGTCAGTGCGTCGGAGGTGACGATCATCTTGCGGATGCCGACCTGGATCGTCTGCATGTCGTCGCGGGTGGTGATGAGCAGCGGCCAGAGATACTGGTTCCAGCCGTAGATGAACAGGATCACGAACAGCGCCGCCATGTTGGTGCGCGACAGCGGCAGCAGCGTATCCTTGAAGAAGCGGAACGGCCCCGCGCCGTCGATGCGCGAGGCTTCCAGCAGTTCGTCCGGCACCGTCATGAAGAACTGCCGGAACAGCAGCGTCGCGGTGGCCGAGGCGATCAGCGGCAGCGCGAGCCCGGCATAGCTGTCGAGCAGGTGCAGGTCGGCGGCGACCTTGTAGGTCGGATAGATGCGCACCTCGACCGGCAGCATCAGGGTGATGAAGACGATCCAGAACACCGTCATCCGGAACGGGAAACGGAAGAACACGATAGCATAGGCCGACAGGATCGAGATCGCGATCTTGCCGAGCGCGATCGACATCGCCATCACGAAGGAGTTGAGCAGCATCATGCCGACCGGCTCGCGGGTGGTGCCCGAGGTGCCGACGAAGATGGTGCGGTAATAGGTCTCGAGAAAATGGCTGCCGGGCAGCAGCGACATCTGGCCGTTGGCGATCGCGGCATTGTCCTGCGTCGAGGCGACGAAGGCGAGATAGACCGGAAACGCCACCACGGCGATGCCGGCCCACAGGACGGCGTGGGCGACGTAACGCCGGATGCCCTCGCGCTCGACCATCAATAGGTCACCTTGCGTTCGACGAAGCGGAACTGGATTCCCGTCAGCACGATGACAATCCCCATCAGGATCACCGACTGCGCCGCCGAGCCGCCGAGATTGCCGCCCAGCAGTCCGTCCGAATAGACCTTGTAGACCAGCGTCTCGGTGGCCTTGGCCGGTCCCCCGCGGGTCATGGTGTCGATGATGCCGAAGGTGTCGAAGAAGGCATAGACGATGTTGACCACGATCAGGAAGAAGATGGTCGGCGACAGCAGCGGGAAGGTCACGGTCCAGAACCGCCGCATCGGCCGCGCGCCGTCGATCGCGGCGGCTTCGAACACGCTTTTCGGGATGCTCTGCAGGCCGGCGAGGAAGAACAGGAAGTTGTAGGAGATCTGCTTCCAGGCGGCGGCGAGGATGATGAGCAAAGCGGCCTGGTTGCCGTCGAGCAGCGGATTCCAGTCGATGCCGAGCGCGCGCAGGCCATGGGCGATGACACCGAGCGAGGGGTTCAGCATGAACACCCAGAGCACGCCGGCGACCGGCGGCGCCACCGCATAGGGCCAGATCAGCAGCGTGCGGTAGAGGGCGACGCCGCGCAGGGGCTTGTCCGCCATCACCGCCAGCAGCAGCGCCAGCGACAGCGACGACAGCGCGATGGCGAAGGCGAACACGAAGGTGCGGAGGATGGCGGCGAAATAGTCCGGCTCGCTCAACAGCTCCTTGTAGTTCTCGAACCGGACGAAGACGGTGGAGAGCCCGAAGGCGTCCTGCATCAGGAACGATTGCAGCACCGCCTGCGCCGCCGGCCAGTAGAAGAACGCCAGCACGATCGCCATCTGCGGCGCGATCAGCAGCCACGGCAGCCAGCGGGAGGTGAAGACGGATTGCTTCTGCATCGGCTACCGCCCCGCGTCGCGGCCGTTCCCCTCCCCCCGCTCTCGCGGCGGGGAGGGGTCAGGGGTGGGGGGGGCCACAGGCAAAGCGTCGACGATGGTTTCAAGCACCCCTTCGATATTGCCGAGCACGTCGCTGTTCCAGAAACGGAGAACGCGATAGCCGCTCGCTTCGAGATAAGCCGTGCGCGTCACGTCGCTGGCGCTGTCGGCGTGCTGCCCGCCATCGATCTCGATCACGAGCCGATGGGTGTGGCAGGCGAAGTCCGCGAAGTAGGGACCGATCGTGGCTTGTCGTCGAAAATGCGCCGCGCTTGGCAGCGCGCGCAGTCGCTGCCAGAGCCTGCGTTCGGCGTCGGTCGGATTCTTGCGGAGGTTTCGCGCGCGTGGAACGCGGCGATCGATTGAGCGCGGCATTTGCGGCGTCCCCCCACCCCCGACCCCTCCCCGCCGCAAGGGCGGGGGGAGGGGAGCATGGACCGCTTCATCAGGATGTCGATAGTCAGCTTCCATGCATCCTCATGCCATCGCTGTTACTTCGCAACGGTCCGCTCGAACTGGCGCAGCATGGTGTTGCCGCGCGCCACCGCGGCGTCGAGCGCTTCCTTGGCGGTCTTCTTGCCGGCCAGCGCCTGCTCGATCTCCTCCGCCCAGACGTCGCGGAGCTGCACCATGTTGCCGAGCCGCAGGCCGCGCGAATTCTCGGTCGGCGGCTTGTTGGTCAGTTCCTTCAGTGGCGTTTCGAGATAGGGCTGGTCCTTGTAGAAGCCCTCGTCCCTGGCCTTGGCGTAGGCCGCCCTGGTGATCGGCAGATAGCCCGACGCCTTGTGGATGTAGACTTGGCGGTCGGGGTCCGACAGGAAGGCGAGGAACTTGGCGACGCCCTTGTATTCGTCCGGCGTCTTGCCGCCCATCACCCACAGCGAGGCGCCGCCGATGATCGAGTTCTGCGGCGCGCCCTTGACGTCCGGGTAATAGGGCATCGGCGCGTTGGTCCAGTGGAATTTGGCCTGGCTCTTGACGTTGCCGAAGAAGCCGGACGAGGTCAGGAAGATCGGGCACTCGCCGGAGGTGAAGCGGCCTTCGCCGGTGTTGGTGCGTCCCGAGTAATCGTAGGTCTTGTCCTTCTGCAACTCGATCAGCTTCTCGAGATGCCGGACCTGGAGGGGACCGTTGAATTCGAGCACGGTGTCGAAGCCGTCGAGGCCGTTGGCTTTCGATGCCAGCGGCACGTTGTGCCAGGCCGAGAGCTGCTCGAGATTGACCCAGGTGACCCAGGCATTGGAGAAGCCGCAGGTGGTATAGCCGGCTGCTTTCAATTTCCTGGCGTCCTCGAACACCTCGGGCCAGGTCTTGGGGACGTCCGCGATGTTGGCCTTCTTCAGCGCGTCGAGGTTGACCCACATCACCGTCGAGGACGAGTTGAAGGGGAACGACAGCATCTCGCCCTTGGAGGTCGAATAGTAGCCGGTGATCGCCGGCAGGTAGGCGTTCGGATCGAATTTCTCGCCGGTCTCCTTCATCAGTTGATAGACCGGCTTCACCGCGCCCCGGGCGGCCATCATGGTGGCGGTGCCGACCTCGAATACCTGCATGATATGCGGCGCGTTGCCGGCGCGGAACGCGGCGATGCCGGCATTCATGGTGTCGGCGTAGCCGCCCTTGTAGGTCGGCACCACCTTGTATTCGCTCTGCGAGGCGTTGAAATCGTTGGCGAGCTTGACCACGACCTGGTTGTTGCCGCCGGTCATGGCGTGCCACCATTGGATCTCGGTGACCGCATGGGCCGGGCTGGCCAGCGCCAGGGCAAGCGTTGCGGTCACAGCCGCGCCGAACTGTCGAACGGACATCGATATCCTCCCGGGTTGATCCGCCACGTTTCCTTCCGAAGCGTTCGCGCGCCAGCTTCCGCCATGCCAGAACGCTGCGAGCCGTCATCTTCGTTTCGCGCGATAACAGCGCCGGATGACGTGCAAATGACCGCACAAGCGGTAAGGATGGTAATGGGGAAGCGCGCCGGAAGGAAAGCGCAAAGTTGCTGGCGGTGCGGCGATCCCTTCGCCGGATGCCCGAGAGCCAAGGATGCCTGAGAGCCAAGGATGCCTGAGAAAAGGATATCTGAGAACAAGAAACGGCCGGATGCGATGCACCCGGCCGCTGTCGTTTTGGGGGAATGACGACCCTACCGCTTGCGCTCGGGGCCGGACACCACGCCGCTGGCCTTGAGATCGGCGATCTCGGCCGTCGAATAGCCGAACCCGGCGAGCACCTCGTCGGCATGTTCGCTGAACTTCGGCGGCACATGGCGCAGGCTCGCCTTGGTGCGGTCGAAGCGGATCGGCGAGGCGATGCCCTTGTACCAGTCCTTCTCGATGATATCGCCGCGGAATTTGGTGTGCTCGTTCTGCAGCGCCTTGTCGATCGACTGCACCGGGCCCGCCGGCAGGCCGGCGGCCAGCAGGCGGCGGCACAACGGCTCGCTGTCGTGATCCTTCAGGATCGCTACCAGCTCGGCGCGCAGGGCGTCGCGGTTGGCGACGCGGTCGCGGTTGCGGGCGAAGCGCGGATCGGTGCCGAGCTCGGGCTTGCCCAGTTCGCGGCACAGCTTGCGGAAGGTGCCGTCGTTGCCGACGCCCATGAAGATATCGCCGTCGCGGGCCGGAAACATCGAATAGGGCACGAGATTGGGGTGCTCGTTGCCGGTCAGCGCCGGCGGCTTGCCGGTGAAGAAGAAATTGGCCGTATGCGGATGCATGATCGCAAGGCCGGTCTCGAACAGCGTGGTCTCGAGGAACTGGCCCTTGCCCGAGCGTTCCCGTTCGGCCAGCGCCATCAGGATGCCGACGGTCGCATAGAGGCCGGTGGTCATGTCGACCAGCGCGACGCCGATGCGGGTGGGGCCGCTCTGCTGCGAGCCGGTCGCCGCCATCATGCCGGTCATGGCCTGGATGATGGCGTCATAGCCGGGGTGACCGCCATGGGGGCCGTCGGCGCCGAAGCCGGAGATCCGGCAATGGATCAGGCGGGGGAATTTCGCCTGCAGCAGGTCCTTGCCGATGCCCCATCTGTCGAGCGTGCCGGGCTTGAAGTTTTCCGTCAGCACGTCGGCGGTCTCGAGCATCTTCATCAGCACCGCACGGCCGCCCTCGGAGGCGAGGTCGAGGCCGATCGATCGCTTGTTGCGGTTGGTGCCGATGAAATAGGCGGCGTCGTCCTCGTGGAACGGAGGGCCCCAGTCGCGGGTCTCGTCGCCGGCGGGCGGCTCGACCTTGACGATGTCGGCGCCGTGATCGGCGAGGATCTGCGTGCAGTAGGGGCCGCCGAGCACGCGCGACAGGTCGATGACCTTGAGGCCGGCCAGGGCGCCGAAGGCGGCGCCGGCCTGGGAGGAATCTGTGGTCATGGAGGTGTCTTGTTGATGTGAGGACGGGAAGGGTTCGGAGAGACTAAATCATCCCCGGAACATTTGAGCAAATGCGTGCCGCTCATGGCATTGGTTCGGCCGTCATTGCGAGGCGCGAAAGCACCGAAGCAATCCGGCGCGGCGCATGAAGGGCGTATGAAGGAAGGGCGTATGAAGAAAGGGCGTATGAAGAAAGGGTTGCCTCGCTTGCAGCCCGCAACGGGGCGGGTCAGGTGCCGCGGCAGCCTTCGCGGGCGACGCCGGACACGCTTTGCCTTCGGCCACGTGGCCGCGCCACGCGTAGTCCAGGTCATTCTTGTGGCGGCGAAGCGTGGTGGAGCCAGGGAGGATCGAACTCCCGACCTCGTCATTGCGAACGACGCGCTCTCCCAGCTGAGCTATGGCCCCATTGTATGGCAGGCGACCAGATGGCGCGGGCCGACAACGGCCGCCATTTACAATCCTCGCCCGTGCCAAGTCAAGGATGCCGCGCGCGCCATCCGTCGTGGAGGAAAAGGGCAGGAACTTCCCTTGTTTAGCGGGGGGTGAACCGATAGTTTGCGGCCTTCCGAAAGCCGCGACCAACCCGCGAGTCGATCCGCCATGCGTGCCATTCTCGATATCATCCTGATCGTTCTCGATCTCTACGTCTGGCTGCTGATCGCCGCGGCGATCCTGTCCTGGCTGATCGCCTTCAACGTGGTCAACACGCGGAACCAGTTCGTGTCCGCGATCGCCGAATTCCTCTACCGGATCACCGAGCCGGTGCTGGCGCCGATCCGCAATTTCATGCCCAATCTTGGCGGGCTCGATATCTCGCCGGTGATCCTGATCCTCATCATCATGTTCATCCAGCGGATCATCACCTATTACATCTACCCGGCGGTGTTCTGAGGACGGCGGCGCGGTTTCGAACGGAGCCCGCGGCGGTGGCGGACACGTCTCCCTGGCGCTATTCCACCGAGGGCGTCGCCATCGCGGTGCGGGTGATGCCGCGGGGCGGCCGCGACGACATCGACGGCGTCGAGGTGCTGGCCAACGGCCGCAGCGTCGTCAAGGTCCGGGTCCGCGCCGTCGCCGAGGGTGGCGAGGCCAACCGGGCGGTCATTGCGCTGCTGGCGAAGCTGCTGGGCGTGCCGAAGCGGCAGGTGCGCCTGCTTTCGGGTGTCACCTCGCGGATCAAGCAGATCGCGGTCGATGGCGACCCGCGCCGGCTGGGAGATGCCTTGCAAGCCATCTTGCAGGCCATCGTCGCGGCCAAAGCGACGGCGAACGATCGACAGGGAACCACATGACCGGACAGCTCATCGACGGAAAGCGCATCGCAGCGGAGCTTCGCGCCCGGACGGCGGCGGAGGTGGCGCGGGTCAAGCGCGATCACGGCCTGGTGCCGGGGCTGGCGGTGGTGCTGGTCGGCAACGACCCGGCGAGCGAGGTCTATGTCCGCAGCAAGCACACCCAGACCCAGGCCGCGGGCATGGCCTCGTTCGAGCATAAATTGCCCGCCGATGTCGCGCAGGCCGACCTGCTGGCGCTGATCGCCGAACTCAATGCCGATCCGGCGGTCCATGGCATTCTGGTGCAGCTGCCGTTGCCGAAGGGGCTCGATACCGAAGCGGTGATCGCCGCGATCGATCCGGCCAAGGATGTCGACGGGCTGCATCCGCACAATGCCGGCCGGCTCGCCGCCGGCCTGCCGGCGCTGGCGCCGTGTACGCCGCTCGGCTGCATCATCCTGAGCAAGAGCGTGCATCCCTCGCTGGAAGGCATGGACGCCATCGTGATCGGCCGATCCAATTTGGTCGGCCGCCCGCTGGTGCAATTGTTGCTGAACGAGAACGCCACCGTCACCATCGCGCATTCGCGATCGCGCGACCTGCCGGAGCTGTGCCGCCGCGCCGACCTGGTCTATGCGGCGGTCGGCAAGGCCGAGATGGTGCGCGGCGACTGGATCAAGCCCGGTGCCACGGTGATCGACGTCGGCATCACCCGGATTCCGGCCGCGGACGGTAAGACACGGCTGGTCGGCGACGTCGCGTTCGACGAGGCGATGCAGGTCGCGGGCGCGGTGACGCCGGTGCCCGGCGGCGTCGGCCAGATGACGGTAGCCTGCCTCCTGGTGAATACGCTGCGCGCGGCCTGCGCCATCAGGGGACTGCCCGCGCCGGCGGTGTAGCGGCCGGCGCAGGCTTCGCAAGGCTTGGCCGGATTATCGGCCGTCAGCCTTTGGCCTTGGCGCGGTCGATGCCGTCGAGGATCAGCTTGTGGGCCTCCGCGGCGTCGCCCCAGCGCAGCACCTTGACCCATTTGCCGGGCTCGAGATCCTTGTAGTGCTCGAAGAAGTGCTGGATCTGATGCAGGGTGATGTCGGGCAGGTCGCTATAGGTCTTGATCTTGGCATAGCGCTGGGTCAGCTTCGGAACCGGCACCGCGATGATCTTCTCGTCGCCGCCGGCCTCGTCCTCCATCAGCAGCACGCCGACCGGGCGCACCGCGATCACGGCGCCGGGCACGATGGCGCGGGTGTTGGCGATCAGCACGTCGCAGGGGTCGCCGTCGCTCGACAGCGTATGCGGAATGAAGCCGTAATTTCCGGGATAGCGCATCGCGGTATAGAGGAAGCGGTCGACCACGAGCGTCCCGGCCTCCTTGTCCAGTTCGTACTTGATCGGCTCGCCGCCGACCGGCACCTCAATGACGACATTGACCTCGTGCGGCGGATTGGATCCGAGAGAAATGGCCTCGATGCGCATCAATAGCTCCGCGAAAAGAAGGAGGATGGCCCGCGGGCGGGGATCGCCGTGTCACGGACCGGAGGTGCTTTGCAGGAAAAGCCCCGTGTGAAGGTCGAACGACCTTCGGCGAGCGGGACATTTTTTGCAAGGTTCGTTTCGGCCATTCCGCCGCGCGACGTGGCGGCGGGCGCCGGCCGGAAAGGGGCTCCGGCGGAAAAGGGGTAAAGCCAAAATGGGGCGCGGGCAGCAATGAGGCAAAAAGCGTCTCGCGGCTTTGAGAGCCTGCCAGGGTGAGCCTGCCAGGGTGAGCCTGCCAAGGTGAGCCCGCCAAAGGGAGCCACGCCAGGCCGGGTTGGAGCCTCGGCTGATCGCTTCGGCTGGTCAATGAGTCCAGACTTCAATGAGTCCAGGCGTCAATGAGTCCAGGCGTCAATGGGTCCAGGCGTCAATAAGTCCAGACTTCAATGAGTCCAGACTTCAATGGGTCCAGGCGAAGGCGACCTTGTCGAGCGATTTCTGGCCGAACCGCTCCGAGGAGCGCGCCACCATGCGGCCGCCGAGGGCGCGATAGAACTCCGTCGCCGGGTCGTTGTCCGACAGCGCCCACACCACCATGCTGCGGAGCCCGCTCTGGACCAGGTCGCGCCTGGCGGCGGAAAACAGCCGGCTGCCGAAGCCGAGGCCCTGGAATTCGGGGCGCAGATAGAGTTCGTAGATCTCGCCCTCGAAGTGCAGGCTGCGCGCGCGGTTGCGGCCGTAATTGGCGTAGCCGGCGATCTGGTCGCCGAACACCAGGACACTGACCCGGCTGCCCTTGCGGATCGCGCTGTCCCACCACTGCGGCCCGCGCCGGTTGATGAGCTTGTCGAGTTCGGCGCCCGGGATGATGCCCTGATAGGCCGCGCGCCAGGCTTCGTCATGGGTGCCCGCCACCGCGAAGGCATCCGCAGGTCTGGCCGGTCGAACCTCGATCAGGGTTGTGCTCATGCCCGCAATCAAAGCAAGACATCGGGGCGGCTTCAAGCGCAAACGTTAATTATCGGTTAACGTGTGGATTTTCTGCATCACCCGGTGCTCGCGCATGTCTCAAACCGGGACAGCAGCACTGTCGTGACGATCGTCCGGACGATCTTTCAGCGCGCGGCCAGCGCCTCGCGGGCGGCGCGTTCGCCGGAATCGCGGGCGCCGTGGGCGGTGGAGAAGAAGTTCGCCGAGGTGGCTTCGCCGGCGAAGAACAGCCGGCCATCCACGGGGGCGGCGAGCACCGCGCGGCAATCGGCGCAGCCCGGCATCGCGTGCGAATAGGAGCC
>JAGRLZ010000123.1 GCA_020441545.1 Xanthobacteraceae bacterium
CCGGGCTGCGCTGCTTCTGCCGCGATTGCCTGCGTGACCTCGACTTCACGGCGCGGCGCTGCGCCCATTGCGGCTCGCCTCGCCTCGTCCGCCATCACGCGCTGCCGGATCTGACCATCGCGCATATCGACTGCGATGCGTTCTACGCCACGGTCGAGAAGCGCGACAATCCGGTGCTGGCCGATCGCCCGGTCGTCATCGGCGGCGGCAAGCGCGGCGTGGTGTCGGCGGCGTGCTACATCGCCCGCACCTATGGCGTGCGCTCGGCGATGCCGATGTTCAAGGCGCTGGCGCTGTGCCCCGATGCGACTGTGATCCGGCCCGACATGGCGAAATATGCGCGGATCGGCCGCGAGGTGCGCCAGGCCATGCACGCGCTGACGCCGCTGGTGGAGCCGCTGTCGATCGACGAGGCGTTTCTCGATCTCGGCGGCACGCAAGCCGTGCACGGCGCCATCCCCGCCAAGGTGCTGGCGCGCTTCGCTACGCAGGTCGAACGCGATATCGGGATCACGGTCTCGGTCGGCCTGTCCTGCAACAAGTTTCTCGCCAAGATCGCCTCCGACCTCGACAAGCCGCGCGGCTTCGCCACGCTCGATCAGGACGACGGCCGCGCGCTGCTGGCCGACAAGCCGGTCGGCTTCATCTTCGGGGTCGGCCCGGCCACCCAGGAACGGCTGGCGCAACGCGGCTTCCGCACCGTCGCCGACCTGCAACGGGCCGACGAGATCGACCTGATGCGGCAATTCCCGACCGACGGACGCCGGCTGTGGCGGCTGGCGCGCGGCATCGACGATCGCCGCGTGGTGGCGGATCGCGGCGCCAAGACCATCTCCAGCGAGACCACCTTCGAGACCGACATCCGCGACTTTGCGAAGCTGGAGCGGATTCTCTGGCGGTTGTGCGAGAAGACGTCCGGCCGGCTCAAGGCCGGCGGCCTGGCCGGCTCCACCATCACATTGAAGCTGAAGACCGCCGACTTCCGCCAGCGCACGCGCTCGCAATCGCTCCGGACGCCGACGCAACTGGCGTCAAAAATCTTCGCGGTGTCGCGCGACATGCTGGCGAAGGAGATCGACGGCACCGCCTTCCGCCTGATGGGCGCCGGCGTCAGCGCGCTCGGCCCCGGCTCGCAGGCGGACGACACCGACATGCTGGACCGCCGCTCGGCCCATGCCGAACGCGCCATCGACGACCTGCGCAGGAAATTCGGCTCGGCCGCGGTGATCCGCGGCATCGCCTATGACGGCCCCGACAAGGCGCGCTGACGCCGTGCCCGCGCGTGCAGGCAAGCCGCGGCCTGACCGTACGTGACGCGAAGGCGCGATCCGCGGGCGTGCCCGCGCTGCGGGCTCATTTGCAGGGCCTGGTATCCTTGACCTCGAACTTGCCGAGGGCGCCGGTGATGACGAAGTCGTTGTAGTCCAGCACCAGCTTGCGCGACACGCCGTTCTCGTAAAGCTCGAACGACATGGCATAGACCGGCGTCTGCTCGCCGCTGTTGGTCCTGGCGTCGCGGTCGTAATAGCTCACCGTGACCGGCCAGCGCGTCAGCGCCTTCAACGTGTCGTTCCGGGTCGACGGATCAGGCGACGCGGTCACCTTGTCGCCGGGGATCGGCTTTCCGATCACGCTGAGCGTGTTGTAGACCTTCTCGCCGTTGTCGGAACCGTCATAGATGCTCAGTTCGAGCAGCGACTTGCCGGCCCGCGCGGCCGCGATGATGCGGCGGACCTGCTCGGTCGGGAAAACGATGTTGCCGTCGAGCTTGAAGGTCTTGGCCACCGGCTGCCTGAGCTTGACGGTGATGTGGTCGCCGTCGCGCTCGGCAATGCCATCGACGCTGCTCGCCTTGTCCGCATTGGTGCGGTTGTCGATCTTGAAGCGGTAGGTCTTGCCGTCCGCCGCCTCCCAGCTCGTCGAGCGCAGATCGCTCAGCGTCACCTTGCCCTCGCCATTGTCGAGCTCCGAGACCTGACGGAATTCCGAGGTGTAGCCTTCGCATTGGCTGCCCGAGAAATTGTAGGCGATGCGGCCGCGCGCGTTGTCGATCGACGTGCTGCCGCGGGTCTTCAGGAGGCTGAGGTCGTAGAGCGCCCGATGCGACAAAAACGCCGGCGCATTGGCGGCCCGGGCCGGCGCCGCGCTGGCCGCGAATGCGGACAACAGGACGGCCAGCACGGGCAGTCCGGCCGGCAGGTGCGATGTTACGAATGAACCACGCATGGAATCTCCTGGAGGGATGCGAATCCGTCGGATCATAAGCCAGTTTGCGCCGCAAACACGGCGGCTCGCGCGAAAGTGTCCATCCCGGCGCGATGCAATCGGCCGAATTCGCCCAGCTTGCATGTCCGCCCCCGATAAGCGAAAGAGGAACATCGCCGATGCCAGGGGCTCCGGCGATCCGGACGCAACCCGGCGCCCGACACAATTTCATTGGGGATGACCATGGCAGGTACAGTTGAGCAGAAACTCGCGGAACAGGGCATCGTCCTGCACGAGCCCGCAAGCCCGATCGCGAACTATGTCGGCTTCGTGCGCACCGGCAACCTGCTGTTCGTTTCGGGGCAGGTCTGCGTCAACGCCGAGGGCAAGCTGATCGCCAAGGGCAAGCTCGGCGCCGGCGTCACCATCGAGCAGGGCAACGCGGCCGCGCGCGGCTGCGCGATCAACCTCCTTGCGCAACTCAAGGCCGCTCTCGGCGACCTCGACAAGGTCACCCGCGTGGTGCGGCTGGGCGGCTTCGTCAACTCCGCGCCGGACTTCGTCGACGGGCCGAAGGTGCTGAACGGCGCATCCGACCTGATGGTCGCCGCGTTCGGCGACAAGGGACGCCACTCCCGCTCCACCGTCGGCGTGGCCTCGTTGCCGGCCGATGCCGCGGTCGAGGTCGAAGGCATCTTCGAAGTCTCGTAGGCGGCCGACACGCGATGCGCGCGCCCGACTGGCTGACGGCAAGACCGATCGCACATCGCGGGTTGCATGATCGCGCGCGCGGCGTCGTCGAGAACATGCCGGGCGCGATGGTCGCGGCGGTGGCGGGCGACTTCGCGATCGAGGTCGACCTGCAACTCTCCGCCGACGGCGAGGCCATGGTGCATCACGACGATGCGCTGGGCCGGCTCAACGAGGGCAGCGAGCCGCTGCGCGACCTGACCGCGGCCCAACTCCGGCGGGTGGCGTTCAAGGACACCGCCGAGCATATGATGACGCTGACCGAGCTGTGCGCGCTCGTCGTCGGGCGGGTGCCGCTGGTCATCGAGGTCAAAAGCCGTTTCGACGGCGACCGCCGGCTGGTGACGCGCATCGCCGAAATCCTCGCGGCCTATACCGGGCCGGCCGCGGTGATGTCGTTCGACCCCGACCAGGTGCTGGCGCTGCGCCAACTGATCCCGGGCCGCCCGCGCGGCATCGTCGCGCAGCGCACCTACGACGACGGTGACTGGGCGAAGCTCAGCCCGGCGCAGCGCAATTCCATGCGGCATCTGCGCCACGCCATGCGGACGCGGCCGCATTTCGTCAATTACCGGATCGAGCAGCTTCCCTCGCCCGCGCCGTGGATCGCGCGCAACATCTTCGGCTGCCCGCTTCTCGCCTGGACCGTGCGGACGCCGGACCAGCGCGCCCGCGCCGCGCGCCATGCCGACCAGATGGTGTTCGAGGGGTTTGTTCCGGATTCGTGATCCGTGAACCCTTGACGTGCCGGGCATCAGGCCCAAGCTTTAGCAACGGTTCCCGAAAGCGCCGGCACATGATCCGGCGCGGCCAATCCGAGCGTTGATGGCATCACCCGAAATCATCCTTGAAGCCGTCCCGTCCGCCGGCGATGTGCCGGCGGCCGACTGGGATGCCTGCGCCAATCCCGGCGGCGCTTACAATCCGTTCGTCAGCCACGCCTTCTTTTCCGCTTTGGAGCAGTCGGGCTCGGCTTGCGCGCGCACCGGCTGGGGCCCCCGCCATCTCGTTGCGAAACTGGACGGAACGATCGTCGGCGTGGTGCCGTGCTATGTGAAATCGCATTCGCTCGGCGAATACGTCTTCGACCGCGGCTGGGCCGATGCCTATGAACGCGCCGGCGGACACTACTATCCGAAGCTGCAGGCGTCGGTGCCGTTCACGCCGGCGGCCGGCCCCCGCCTGCTGGTGCGCGATGGCTGCAACGCCGCACTCATCCGCGAGGCGCTGGCCGGCGGTTTGAAGGCGCTCTGCAACCTCACCCGCACCTCCTCGGTTCACGTTACCTTCGCGCGGCAATCCGACTGGGCGCTGCTGGCGGAACAGGGTTTCCTGCAACGCACCGATCAGCAATTCCACTGGCGAAACCAGGGCTACGCCACCTTCGAGGACTTTCTCGGCAGCCTCGCCTCACGCCACCGCAAGGCGATCCGGCGCGAGCGCCGCGATGCGCTTGTCGACGGCATCGGCATCCATGCGCTGACCGGCACCGACCTCACCGAAGAGGTTTGGGATGCGTTCTTCGAATTCTACATGGAGACCGGATCGCGCAAGTGGGGCCGGCCCTACCTGACGCGCGCGTTCTATACGCGGATCGGCGAGACGATGGCCGATGACGTCGTGCTCATCATGGCGCGGCGGCAGGGCCGCTGGATCGCCGGCGCCATCAACTTCATCGGCTCGGACACGCTGTTCGGCCGGCACTGGGGCGCGATCGAACATCACCCGTTCCTGCATTTCGAGGTGTGCTACTATCAGGCGATCGACTTTGCGATCCGCCGCGGCCTGATGACGGTGGAAGCAGGCGCGCAGGGCGAGCACAAGCTCGCCCGCGGCTATCTCCCGCAGACGACGTATTCGGCGCACTACATCGCCGATCCCGCGCTGCGCCGCGCGATACGCGACTATCTGCAGCACGAGCGCGTCTATGTCGCCGAAGCCTCGCGCGAACTGGCCGCCGCCGGTCCCTTCCGCAAGGACGGCAACGACGATCCGTCTTGACCCTGCGCAAGCCGCCGGTGAAAGTGGCGCGCAATTCCACTCCACCAGGAGCAAGCATGGCCACCTACGATCCCGACAACATCTTCGCGAAAATCCTGCGCAAGGAAATTCCGTGCTTCAAGATTTACGAGAACGACCACGTTCTCGCCTTTCTCGACATCATGCCGCGCTCGCCCGGCCACACGCTGGTGATCCCGAAGGCGCCGGCGCGCAACCTGCTGGACATTTCCGCCGACGACTTCGCCCATGTTGCCCGCGCCTCGCGGCTGATCGCGCGCGCGGCGATGCCGGCCTTCAATGCCGACGGCATCATGGTCGTGCAATTCAGCGAACCGGCCAGCGGCCAGGAGGTCTATCACCTGCACATGCACGTCATTCCCCGCTTCGAGGGCGTCGCCCTGCTGCGTCCGGCGAGCCGGAAGGAAGACATGAAGGTGCTGGAGGAGCACGCCGCCAAGCTGATCGCGGCACTCGACAAGGGTTGATCCGGACGCCGTTTCGTGGACGCGCGGGGATCATGACATCCGGTACATCCGCCATCTCTGGAATGCGCCTGCTTCAGGCACAAGCCCGAAAACAACCCGGACGCATCAGGGATTCCGGTCGCCGACCTCGTCGTCGCCGGGCTGCCGGGGTGCGAGCGGCGTGAACCGGCAGCGATCCGGCTTCAGATCGACCAGCGGCGTGCCGTCGAGACAATCGAGACCGCGCACCAGCACGGTCGCGCCCTCGACGCCGACCAGCTTCACCAGCGAGGTGCCGAGCGGATTGGGCCGCACCGGCGAGCGCAGCGAGAACGTGCCGCGCGCCTCGCCGTCGTTCCTCGGGCTTTGCAGCACCAGATCGCGGCGCGACAGGTGCAGCCAGTAGATCACCTCGAGGTTGGCATAAAACTCGATCCCTTTCAGGGCCGGCACCCAGGGCTCGAAAATATCCAGCCGGCAGACCGGGCCATCGACCCGGCCCTGGCGCGGAGCCATCAGGCGCGAGGTCCATGGCGTGCGAATGCGCCCGATGAAGACCAGCCCGGCATCGGTCGGCGGCGGCGCCTCGACCGCCACCTCGCCCTCCCGAATCTCACTTTCACGCACCATGATCGAATTCTCCTAGCCCAGCCACCACTTGCCGGCGAGCAGAACGGCCTCGCCGCACAAGACACCCGCAAGGATCGACTGGCGGGTGGCGACAAACGCGACAAAACCGAGAAGCGTCGCGCCATAGCGCACGACATCCGGCACACTCGCCAGCACGCCTGGAGGAAATACCAGAATCTGGGCGATCACGCCGGCCAGAATCGCGGTCGCGGTGGCCCGCACCCAGACCAGCAGTTCGGAGCCTTCGTCGATGCTGCCGCCGAACACCAGGCCGAGCACGCGCCAGATCTCGTTCGGCAGCACGCCTGCCAGAAGCAGCACCAGCAGCGCGTGCCAGTCTCCGATGAAGTTGCTCATTGCAACCTCCGCCATCGGTGGACGCCATAGGCCAGCGTGCCCGCAACCACGCCGCTGATGAGCAGATCGACGCCGGTGTGGAGCTGGCTGACGATCGGAAACAGCGCGAGCCCGGCGACAAGCGCGACCCGGTCGACCAGTTGCTTGCTGTTGCGGGCGGTGGAGAACAGGAACGCCAGCGGCGTCAGCAGAAGAATGCCCGCCGCCAGCAGATCGGGCAGATTCGCCGCCAGCTCATAGCCGAACGCGGTCGCGAACAGGCACACCGAGACGAGGCCGCTGCCGAGCCCGTTGGCGAAGGCGATGCGGCTCTCGCGCGGCACCCGCGGCAACAAGCGGAAGCTCTCGATCCACATCGTCACGGCGATGAAATGCGCCGGCAGCACCAGCTTGCGCAGCGGCGTCCGCGGACCGCGCAGCATCGGCAGGATCGCCACCACCATCGGAAACAGCCGGATCGCGCTCAGCGTCACGGCAACCCCCGCCTGCACGATGGTGGCGCCGGCGCCGAGCGTCGAGATCAGGATGATCTGCGCCGGCCCCGCCCAGACGAACAGCGTGCTGGCCAGCGCCCAGCCGAGGCTGAAGCCGGCATTGTGCGCAAGCGCGCCGATCCCGACATAGGTCGCGAACAGCACGAGGCCGAGGATCGACGATCCGACCGCGAGAAAGCCGAAACCGAACGACGCCCATGTGCTGTGCCATTTCGGCGAGTCGAGTGCCGGCAGCCGCATCGCAATCCGAGATAAAATGTCGCAGAAGGACTTGGCCGACGAAGACGCGCGCCGTCAAGGCCGCCGGATGCAGGGCAGCTCAGCCTTTCACGCCGCGATTGCGCAGCACCAGGCACGCCTGCCCGGCGCGGCGGATGCGCCGGCAGAGGCGATCGGCTTCGCCGCGGCTGTCGGCCCCGATCCGCACCTGGTAGAAGGTGCGCGTCCCCCTGCTGCGCCAGATCGAGCCCAACAAGGTCGGATCGCGATCGCCGATCACCGGCGTCAGCCGCTTCATCGCGCGGGCATACATCGCCAGCGCCCGGTTGCGCGAAAAGCCGGCGGCGAGCTGCACGCCCCACGGCCGCTGCGCGCCGAGCCTCACCCGCCGTGCCAAGCCTTCGACGAACGGGTTGGGCGCCTTCCGCAGCAGCGCCATCAGGTCGCGGCAACTGGTGATCGATGCCGGCTGCGACGGCCGCTTCGCCGCGCCGGCATCCTTCCAGTCATCGACCGGAACGCCGGTGATGGCGAGCACGTAGCCGCGCGTCTCAGCCGGCATCGCGCCGGTGCCCTCGATCCATTCGCGCACCCGGCGCGGGCCGGCATTATAGGCCGCAGCGGCCAGGCCCAGGTTGCCGAACTGGTCGCGCAGCTCGCGCAGGAATTCGGCGGATTTCGGCAGCGCCTGGACCGGGTCGAACGGGTCGAGCAGCCGCCGCTCGCTCGCGGTGCCCGGCATGAACTGCGCGATTCCCTGGGCGCGCTCGCCACTCCGCGTCGGCGGGCCCACCGCATCGGGCTGGAACCGGCTTTCCTGCCAGATCACGCGCGAGAAGAACGCCAGCGGCAGGCCGGCGCTTTTCGCCGCCGACTCGATCATCAGGCAGATGGCTTCGCGGGTATCGCCGGCAGCATTCGCCGTCGCGGCGGGCTTGTCCTCGGCATGGCCGCCGCCGGGCGCGAGCACCAGTATCGCGGCAACCGCGCGGCACAGCACTTTGATGCTTCGCCATGGCATTGCTGCCGTCCCTTGTCCGCATGGCGCTGCTTGACAGGTCCGGTCCAGCAGCTAGTGGTCCAATTCCAACATTTGCATCCCGTTGCAGCGGGCATCTTTGCAAATGTTAGAATAAAAGGACCACTAGCAATTATAGGATGGTGGAATTCCGGATTTGACATTCGCTTGTCGGGCAAGCAGCGAAGTGGGTAGCGAATGTCAAATCCACTCCACTAGCTATCCTGAAAGCCCGTAGTCAGAACATGCGGCGCCAGCATGGGAGTTCGGCATGGCAGACAGCGACAGCGACACCTTCGGCTTCGCCGCGCAAATCGATGAACCGATCGCCTACATGGCCCGCACCCGCGCTTATTACAAAGCGATCGGCTACGATACCCCGTATCGCTGGGCGCACCATACCGGCGCGCCGTTTCAGCCGCTGCGCAGGCCGCTGGCGCGGGCACGCGTCGCCATCATCACCACGGCGGCACCGTTCGATCCCGCCAGGGGCGACCAGGGGCCCGGCGCGGCCTATAACGGCAGCGCGAAATTCTATCAGGTGTATGATGGCGACACCTCGAAAGAGCACGACCTGCGCATCTCGCACATCGCCTATGACCGCGTCCATACCTCGGCGGACGACAGCGGCACCTGGTTTCCGCTGCCGCAACTCGTCAAGGCGTCGGCGAGCGGCCGGGTCGGCGAGGTCGCGCCGCGCTTCTTCGGCGCGCCGACCAATCGCAGCCACCGCGTCACCATCGAGACCGATGCGCCGGAGATCCTGGCACGCTGCCAGGCCGACGGCGTGGATGCGGCCGTGCTGGTGCCGAACTGTCCGGTCTGCCACCAGACGGTGAGCCTGGTCGCGCGGCACCTGGAGGCCGGCGGCATCTCCACGGTGGTGATGGGGTGCGCCAAGGACATCGTCGAGTTCGCCGCCGTGCCGCGCTTCCTGTTCAGCGATTTCCCGCTCGGCAATTCCGCCGGCAAGCCGCGCGACGCGGCCTCGCAGGCGCTGACGCTCGAACTTGCGTTGCGCCTGCTGGAATCGGCGCCCGGTCCGCAGACCACGATGCAGTCGCCGCTGCGCTGGAGCGACGATCCCGCCTGGAAGCGCGACTACAACAACGTCGAGACCATGAGCGCGGACGAACTGGCCCGGCGCCGGCGCGATTTCGACGCCCAGAAGGCGGCGGCCCGCAAGGTGCGCGACAGCGCGGCCTGAAGCGACGGAGCAAAACGGCCTCGTCGTTTCCGACCGTCAGATCGAGAACCCGAAGCTGCGCCGGAAGCCTTCGCGCCCCTTGGGCGTGATCTGCAATGCGCGCGGATGCCGTTCGCGCCGCACCCAGCCGAGATCGAAGCAGCGCGCGGTGATGGCCGCGCCGACCACGCCCGACAGATGGAACCTGCGCTCGGTCCAGTCGAGGCAGTGCCGGCAGAACGGCCGCCGCGTCTGCGCCGGAAAGCGCGCGCCCAGGTCGTTCAGGAACGCAAGGCCCGACTCGGTCACCTCGCCGCCGTCATCGGACAGGATGACATGCCTGCGCTCGCACAGCGCGTCGGCGATCGAAACGCCGAGTATGCCGGCGAAGTGATCGTAGCAGGTCCGCGCCAGCCGCAGGCGATCCTCCTGCGCCGTGCGCGGCCGATAACGCGGCGGCGCGGCGGCGGCGACGGCCATGATGCCTTCCAGCATCTGCGCCACCAGCGGCGACGCGAGCCGGTAATAGCGATGCCGTCCCTGCTTCAGGACGACCAGCAATCCCGCCTGCGTCATCCTGGCGAGATGGCTGCTCGCGGTCTGCGGCGTGACCCGCGCAGCCAAGCTCAGCTCGGTGGCGGTGAGGGCACGGCCATCGAACAATGTGCTGAGAATGTTGGCGCGGGCGGGATCACCGACCAGCGCAGCGATCTCGGCCATCTGGGGTGCCGTCATGGCCTCAAGTCTAGGCCGAAACCCTTGCCGCGCAATCGATGACGTTTCGGCGCCGATCGAAGCGTGCTCCCGCGTGCTGCTCACAACGCGGAACGGGCGGCGAAGGCATCGCCGCCCGTTCCGCGATTCATGATGCAGCGCCGGTATGCAGCGCGGGTCAGACCTTGACCAGCGGCCCCTTGGGAACCGGGCCCCGGGGGCCCCCGCCACCGCCCGACCGTGGCTTGCGCGATCCGGGCCGCTTGCGCGCATTGGGCAGCTTCTCGGGCTTCGGCGTAACCGGCCCATCGAGATATTCGAAGCCGATCTTCTCGGCTCCGCCCTCGCCCTTCTCCAGCACCACGCGGACATGGCCGCCGCCCTTGAGCGCGCCGAACAGCACCTGATCGGCCAGCGGCTTCTTGATGTGCTCCTGGATCATGCGGGCCATCGGCCGCGCGCCCATCTGCTCGTCGTAGCCGTGCTCGACCAGCCACGCCTTCGCCGCGTCCGACAGCTCGATGGTGACGTCGCGATCGGCGAGCTGCGCCTCAAGCTGAAGCACGAACTTCTCCACCACCATGCCGATGACCTCGGCATTGAGGTGCGCGAACGATACGATCGCGTCGAGGCGGTTGCGGAATTCCGGCGCGAACTGCCGGCTGATCGCGTCCTGATCGTCGCCTTCCCGCTTGGTGCGCAGGAAGCCGATCGCCTGCCTGGCGAGATCGGCCGCACCCGCATTGGTCGTCATGATGAGGATGACGTTGCGGAAGTTGACCTGCTTGCCGTTGTGATCGGTCAGCTTGCCGTGATCCATGATCTGCAGCAGCACGTTGTAGAGATCCGGATGCGCCTTCTCGATCTCGTCCAGCAGCACCACGCAGTGCGGGTGCTGGTCGACGCCGTCGGTCAATAGACCGCCCTGGTCGAAGCCGACATAGCCCGGAGGCGCGCCGATCAGACGCGACACCGTATGCCGCTCCATGTATTCCGACATATCGAAGCGCAGCAGCTCGACGCCGAGCGTCGCCGCGAGCTGTTTCGCCACCTCGGTCTTGCCGACGCCGGTCGGTCCCGAGAACAGGTAGCAGCCGATCGGCTTTTCCGGTTCCCGCAAGCCGGCGCGCGCCAGCTTGATCGAGGCCGACAGCGACTCGATCGCCTTGTCCTGCCCGAACACCACGCGCTTGAGCGTCTGTTCGAGGTGCTTCAGCACTTCGGCATCGTCCTTCGACACGCTCTTGGGCGGAATCCGCGCCATCGTGGCGATGGTCGACTCGATTTCCTTGATGCCGATGGTCTTCTTGCGCTTGCTCTCGGCCAGCAGCATCTGGGCCGCCCCGGACTCGTCGATCACGTCGATCGCCTTGTCCGGCAGCTTGCGGTCGTGGATGTAGCGCGACGACAACTGCACCGCAGCCTCGATCGCGTCGTTGGTGTATTTGAGCTTGTGGTAGTCCTCGAAATAGGGCTTGAGGCCCTTGAGGATCGCAATCGCATCCTCGACGGTCGGCTCGTTGACGTCGATCTTCTGGAACCGGCGCACCAGCGCGCGATCCTTCTCGAAGTGCTGGCGATATTCCTTGTAGGTGGTCGAGCCCATGCAGCGGATCGTTCCCGCGGCCAGGGCCGGCTTGAGCAGGTTCGACGCATCCATGGCGCCGCCGGAGGTCGCGCCGGCGCCGATCACGGTGTGAATCTCGTCGATGAACAGGATGGCGTTCGGATGCGCCTCCAGTTCCTTCAACACCTGCTTCAGCCGTTCCTCGAAATCACCGCGATAGCGCGTGCCGGCGAGCAGCGTGCCCATGTCGAGCGAGAACACCGTGGCGGCGCTCAGCACCTCGGGAACCTCGCCCTCGACGATGCGCTTGGCCAGTCCCTCCGCGATCGCGGTCTTGCCGACACCGGCCTCGCCGACGAACAGCGGATTGTTCTTCTGGCGGCGGCACAGCACCTGGATCGCCCGGTTGATCTCGGCATTGCGGCCGATCACCGGATCGATCTTGCCGTCGCGCGCCTTCCTGTTGAGGTTGACGCAATAGGTCTCCAGCGCCTCGCCCTTCTTCTTGGCGTCGTCGCCACCCTTGGTCTCGGCCTCCTCGTCGACGCCGCGCACCGGCCGCGATTCCGAGACGCCGGGCCGCTTGGCGATGCCATGGCTGATGTAGTTGACCGCGTCGTAGCGCGTCATGTCCTGCTCCTGCAGGAAATACGCCGCATGGCTCTCGCGCTCGGCGAAGATCGCGATCAGCACGTTGGCGCCGGTCACCTCCTCGCGCCCCGAGGACTGCACGTGGATCACCGCGCGCTGGATCACGCGCTGGAAGCCGGCCGTCGGCTTGGCGTCGTCCGAGCCGTCGGTCACCAGATTCTCGAATTCGGTTTCGAGATAGTTGACCAGGCTGGTCCGCAGCTTGTCGAGATCGACGCTGCAGGCGCGCATCACCGCGGCCGCATCGGAATCGTCGACCAGCGACAACAGCAGATGCTCGAGCGTCGCGTATTGGTGGTGACGCTCGTTCGCGATCGCAAGCGCGCGATGCAGCGACTGTTCAAGGCTCTGAGAAAAAGTTGGCATTCGCGTCCTCTACGGCCTCTACTTCGGCCATCATGATCGCGGTTGCCCGATCAGGCAACAACAACCTTTCCATATATAGGTCGGTTCGAGAATGGCGAAAGAGAGGCCCGGGACGCGAATTGCCTCCTGCGCCGAAGCCGGGCCGATCGCGGCAATGATTCCCGGCCATGCGAATCACCGAAGCGGCAAATTGCCTCGCCACGTCGGGACAGGACTGTCGCCAGCGCTACTTCTTTTCCATCACGCATTGCAGCGGATGCTGATGCTTCCGCGCGAAATCCATGACCTGCGTCACCTTGGTCTCGGCGATTTCATAGGTGAACACGCCGCACTCGCCGATGCCGTGATGATGGACATGCAGCATGATCTTGGTCGCGGCTTCGGCGTCCTTCTGAAAGAATCGCTCGAGCACGTGGACCACGAATTCCATCGGCGTATAGTCGTCATTGAGGATCAGCACGCGATAGAGGTTGGGCCGCTTGGCCTTCGGCTTCACCCTGGTGATGACCGACGCGCTGGGTCCGTTCGAACGGCCCTGCCCCCCGCTCATCCGGATCGCCGGATGGCCCTCCGCACCGAGAGTTTCATGAATGCAACCGCTCCCGGGGAGCGGTTCCGAACTGACATTGAAAAACGATCGCAACATGGTTCTGTTGTTTGTAGTCCCCCAAACAACGCACCGCACCGGACAACCCTGACGGCGGGCGACCAGCGGCGGGCGCCGTGGCGATCGGGAGTTCCCGCTTCGACGCCGCCCCCGATCTGGCCGGGGGTGGCGGTCAACGTCCAATATGGGTCGATGACAGCCGCGCCGCAAGCGGACAGTTGAGGCAACCCCCAGCCTATATTGGCGGCGCAGCGGGCCGCGACGGGGGGCGGCAGGGTTACCCAACCGTCACCACGACCGCGAAATCAGTGCCATGCCGGTTTAATATCCATTGACCGTCCCGTCATCGGGCAGCCTTTCCAGCACAATTTGTCCGGCTATTTACCTGTTTTCCCAGCACGACTTTACCGCCTGTTTAGTGGTGCCGCCCGAAATGGCCCGAGACCTCACATCCTGGTGGCAGCCATGTTCGGGAAAATGATTTCAGCCTTCGTCCGCAGCGCGACAACGCGCTTTATCAGCGCGAAAGACGGCAATGTCGCCGTTATCTTCGCCATCGCCCTGCTGCCGGTGCTGGGCATCGTCGGCGCCGCCATCGACTACACCCGCGCCAGCGCGGCCCGCTCGGCCATCCAGGCCGCGCTCGACAGCACGGCGCTGATGATCTCGCGCGATGCCACCGCCGACCCGACGATTTCGGCCGATCAGGTTCAGGCACTGGCGACGAAGTATTTCAACGCGCTGTACCACAACAAGGATGTCACCGAGGTCACGCCGGTCGCGACGTTCTCGCCCAACAGCAGCAGCGCCGGCTCGACCGTCACGATCACCGGCAGCGGGACCATGCAGACCGATTTCATGCGGGTCGTGAACATTCCCACCATGGATGTCGGCGCCAGTTCCCAGACCGCCTGGGGCAACGTCCGCATGCGTGTCGCCATGGTGCTGGACAACACCGGCTCGATGGCCGACGACGGCAAGATGCCGGCGCTGCAGACCGCGGCGAAGAACCTGATCGATCAGCTCAGCAAGCTCGCCAAGCAACCGGGTGACGTCTATGTCTCCATCATCCCCTTCGCGAAGGACGTGAACGTCGGAAAGTCGAACTACAACCAGTCGTGGGTCAACTGGAGCGGCCAGTCCGACACCTGGGACGAGAACAACGGCAGTTGCAGCGGAGGCTCCAGCTACAAGAACAAAAGTGACTGCACCTCGGCCTACGCGTGCTCGAAATCGCAATACACCAACAAGAACAAATGTACCTCGAAGGGCGGGACATGGCAGGCAGCCAACTATACCTGGACCCCGGACAAGCACTCCTCATGGAACGGCTGCGTGACCGACCGGGACCAGGACTACGACACCCAGAAAACCGCCCCTGTCGCCGGTGATACGTCGACGCCATCGACACTGTTTCCGGCGGAACAGTACAACGCCTGCCCCACTGAAATCACGCCGCTCAGCAACGACTGGAGCAGCCTCAAAGCCGGCATCGACGCCATGACTCCCAGCGGCGGCACCAATCAGGTGATCGGCATGGCCTGGGGCTGGCTGTCGTTGCTGTCCAGCGACCCCCTGAACGCGCCGGCAAAGGATTCGAACTACACCTACCGGGACGCCATCATCGTTTTGACCGACGGCGAGAACACCCAGGACAGATGGCCCGCCTACGGAAACGGAAGCAAGCAGAACAACTGCGGCGCCAACACGCCTTGCATCGACGCCCGCCAGGCCACCTTGTGCGACAATATCAAGGCAGTCATCGATCCGAAGCTCAACCAGCCGCAATACACGATCTATACGATCCAGGTCAGCACCGGCGGCGGATCCTCGGCGGTTCAGCCGACCCTTCAAGCCTGCGCCAGCAGTCCCGACAAATTCTACATGCTGACCGAGTCCAATCAGATCATCTCGGCATTCGACTCGATCGGCACGTCGCTGTCGCAACTGCGCCTCGCGAAATGAAATAACAGCCGGCATCTTCGAAACAAAAGAGGCCCGGTCCGAATGGACCGGGCCTCTTTTTCTGTTCTGGCAACCACGCCTTCGACAAATCCACCCGGCCGGAACGGCCGGTGTGATCGTCGGATCAGCCCATCGACTTCGGGGTCAGCTTCGAAGCGAACTCTTCGAACGGCTTGTAGGCTTCCTTGGCGAGATCGGCATAGAGGCCGCTGATCTTCTGCGACTCCTGCACGAACGTCTCAAGCGACGACTTGGCGAATTCGCCCTGCAATTCCATGGCCTTGTCCCACGACTTGGACCCGGCGAGCTTCTCCAGATAGGCATTGCCGTCCTGGAACGAGCGCTTGGCATAGTCGCCCCACGCCGTGGCGATCGCCTTGAAGCCCTGCTGAACGTTGTTCGCCGACGCAACCGCCGCCTCGAACTGCTCCTTGCCGTATTGCGGGAAACCTTCGACCTTGACCATCTTGAAATCCTTTCTCTGACTGCCGGCCGGTCCAGACGGACCGTGCCTCGTTGACGGGGCCTTGTTGAGAGGGCCTTGACTCATTCCGTTGAAGTGCCTTGCCGAGACGGACCGACCTGGCCCCTTCAGCGAAGGGAAAGGCAACCGGCCACCAAGGCCAACCCGCTGCCATCTGCCGTCGTATATACTGCGCCGCACAATAGTCGTCAAGGATTTTGTGCGACGCACAAAACCGGATTTGCCGCGTATCTTGCCAATTGTGGCAAGGGTTATTTAACCGTTTCGAAACTCCCCCCTCCTAGGCTGCTTTCAGCAATCGCTGCGATGTGCCGGGCAATCCCAAAAGCGCCGCAAGCACAATCTCTTGGCCAGAATGGCACCGCGATCCGCCATCCCGTCGGGAGATCGTGCCGCGTCAGGCAGGTCATCCGGATTGACGATCGGTCGATGAGCATAATTTGGCCTCACGAACCGGAGATTTAGAGTCGAAACTGGACGGGGACGTCTATGCTACGAACAACCTCAGCCCGCTCGCGCGTCCTGAAGTTCTGTGTCCTGGGGCTGGCCACTCTCGCCACCGTCGTCGTTTTCACGACGGATAGCGCCGACGCCCGCCGCCGCCATCGGCACCGCCATCACCATCACGCCAAGCATTCGAGCTACAATCCGGCCTTCGCATCGATCATCGTGGATGCGAATTCGGGCGCGGTGCTGCAGTCGTCGAATCCCGACGGCCTGCGCCATCCGGCGTCGCTGACCAAGGTAATGACGCTTTACCTGCTGTTCGAACGGCTCGAAGCGGGCAAGATCAGCCTCAACAGCCGGATGAACGTCTCGGTCCACGCCTCGAGGCAATCGCCGACGAAGCTCGGCTTGCGGCCGGGCCAGACCATCCAGGTTGAGGATGCGATCAAGGGGCTGGTCACGCGATCGGCCAACGATGCGGCGGTCGTGATCGCCGAGGCGATCGGAGGCGACGAAGACGATTTCGCCAGGATGATGACCCGCAAGGCGCGCGCGCTCGGCATGACGCGAACCGTCTACCGCAACGCATCCGGCCTGCCGGATGACGACCAGGTTACGACGGCGCGCGACCAGTCCATCCTCGGCCGGGCCATCCAGGACCGTTTCCCGCGCTACTATCGCTACTTCGCGACCTCCTCCTTCGTGTTCCGCGGCCGCTCGATCCGCAACCACAATCACCTGCTCGGCAGCGTGGACGGCGTCGACGGCATCAAGACCGGCTACACGCGCGCCTCCGGCTTCAACCTCATCACCAACCTGCGGCGCGGCAACCGCCATCTGGTCGGTGTCGTGATGGGAGGCCGCAGCGCGCGCGCGCGCGACGGCATCATGCGCAAGCTGCTTGCCGAGAACCTGAACAAGGCCACGGGACGCCGTACGGTGGCCGCGATCACCGAGCGCAGGCTGGCTGACGCCAACGCCGCCGTTGCCGCCGCCGAGGCGAAGGCGCGGCCGCCCCAGCCGATCCAGGTTCAGGGCGCCGTGCAGGTTGCCAGCGCCGCCGCCGCGACCAGCGACGAATCCGCTCCGCGCCCGACGCCGGTCACACGCTCCGTGGTCGGCGCGGCAACGGCCGCCGAACCGCCAAAGCGAATCGACCCGGCCCCCCTGACGAACGGAGTGATCCAGAACCGGCCGCTCTCCATCATTCCGGGCTCGACCGCGCCGATGAAGCCGATCCGCGTCAAGACCGTGCAGGTCCGGGGCCATATGCGGGTCGCATCCGCCGGCGACAACCGCATGGTGGCGAGGGCCGTCAGCGCCGACGCACCGGAAACCGGCTCGATCAACGCGCGTGCGGGCCTTGTGCCGCAGCCTGCCAATCACGGCACCGGCCAGGGCATTCTCGGCGCGCTCCCCGCATCCAGCCTCGCCAGTGCCGGCAACCGGAAGGTCGCGAGCGCAGAACCGGCGCCGCAGCCGATCCAGCGCAATGGCGCCATCAAGCCGACAGCGGCGCATACGGGCTGGATCGTTCAGGTCGGCGCGCTGGACAGCGAGAAGGAGGCGCGGCAACGCCTCGAAGCCGCGCGCGACCACGCCAGAGGTATGCTGGGCAAGGCCGATCCGTTCACCGAGCCGGTCATCACCCGGGGCGACCGAAAGCTCTATCGCGCCCGCTTTGCGGGTCTCGAACGCCACGAGGCCGAAGCCGTGTGCCGACGCCTGAAGCGGTCCGACATGTCCTGCTTCACCGTGCGCAACTAGAGCGTTTTCGAACGAAGCGGGTTCCGATTCGCATCAAGAAAACGCGTTACAATAAGGAATAAGGAGCCCCGTTCCGATCCTATCGGGACGGGGCTCCAATCCCGCGACAGTCCGCTCGAGGCCGGCCTTGGTGATCCGAAGGCCGGCTGTTTTATTTGCGGCCGGCGATCGGCGGCGACAACCTCTCATCAAGGTTTACGGGATACAAATATGCCTCATGGTCGAACACGCCGATAAGCAGCGGGCGACCCCGGGGGCGCATCGAACAGACGGCGGCGGCAACTCGCGTTGCAATAGCGTTTGGTTGCGTTGCTGGAGTTAGCTGCGATGCGTGCGAAGCAGAGTGTCCTTGGCCTCGTTCACCCGGGCCGCGAGGTACGTCGAGCCCCCCTGGTCGGGATGCAGTTTCTTCATCAGGGAGCGGTGCGCCCTGCTGATCTCGTCGCGCCCCGCTCCCGGCTGCAGGCCAAGGATCTGATAAGCCTCCTCGTCCGTCATTTTGCCCCGCGACGCCCTGCCGCCGCCCTGCCGCCCTGCCGCATCCGCCTCCGCGTGATGACGCCAGGCGGGAAACCGGCGGTCCAGATAGCTTTCAAATAGCGCGATGCTCTCGGCGTCGAACCGCGTCATCATCGACGTCAGTTGCGGCAGGTCGAATTGATCCAGCGAACGGCCCGCGCCCGGACCGGCAACGATCCGGCCCGTCAGCGCGCCGCTGTCGTGATCCAGCGTCATGTCGAGATACTGCGACCGCACATGTGACGTCTGCCCGGACGATCGCGACGACGATCCGAACAGCCCGCCGATATTGCCAAAGCCGCTCGTGCCGAACGGCGACCAGCCGAGCAGCCCGGCGCCGAACACGCCGAGCGGGATCGCAATCGCGAGTTCGCCCCGCAGGCCGATGAAGCCGGCGACCGCGAGCGCCAGCAGACCACCGGCGATCTTCACGCCGCGCGCCATCACCGCCGGATTGGCCGAACGGAACATCTGCAGCAGCGTGTAGAGCACAAGAACGGCGACTGTGCCGGCAATCAGGGTGGCCATCAGACCCCTTTCCAGAACATTTCACTTCAAGGCATTCACCTCGAAGGCACTTCAGCTTCCGCAGGGAAACCTATCGCGTTTTGATGCGAAGCGGGTACCCGCTTCGCATCAAGGACCGCTCCCGGGCAAGAACACCGAGCGCCGCTCCGGTTGTTGTTGGATACGGCTTCCGGTTGCCGGCCGGGCGCGTGTCCGTCCTTGCCGAAGCGGCCCGATGGACGGCGACCTGCGGCGGCGCGTGTCAGGACTTCATCTGTCCAAGCAACAGTGCTGCACCAGCGGTGGTCCGCGACAGCCGCATCAACGCATCGCGTCCACCCGCGGCATAGGCCGCGGCCGCGCGCAACAGCTCGCGCAACTGGGCCGCCGCGCCCGGATCGAAACGGCACCACGCACCGCCCGACAGCCGCGCCATCTCGCGGAACACCTGCTCGGCACCGGGATCATGACCTTCCTGGAACATGAAGGCCGGCACCTTCAGCATCCCGAGTTCGCCCGCGCGCGCGCATAGATCGTCGGCGGATTCTTCCATCGCATCGCCAACGAACACCATCGCGCGCACGCCGGCGGCGACGGCCTCGCGCCTCACGTCGCCAAGGACCTTTCCGATCTGGGTATGGCCGCCCTGGCACCGGATCCGCCCCATGAGCCGCGCAAGCTGCGCGGAATCGGAAATCCATCCGCTGGCCCGGCATTCGGCAAGGCCGCGATAATAGACCAGACGGATATCCAGATTGCCGATCGCGGCCGCCTCCCGGAACATGTCGGCTTGCAGCGCGCAGGCCATGTCCCATGTCGGCTGGCGGCTCATGGTGGCGTCGAGCGCGAACACCAATCGGCCGCGCCCCTGCGCCGAGACCGGCGCGGTTGCCCTGGCCCGTGCGACAAATGCCGCGATATCCGCCGAGGTCGAGGCGACCTCCGACGACTCGCGGGTCGCCGGGGCCGGCTTGCCATGAGACGCCGCGGTGCGCGATTTTGTCGGATCAGCCGTCATGATGCCCTGCCTGCGATGACGCAGGATATCGATGTGGCGATTCCGGCGGCTGAATCAATCGGTGGGAACGCTCTGCGCACCCCCGCTGCCCGGCGCGTACTGCGCCAACGGTCCGGGATTGGGCCCCGGATCGGCGATCTTCGGCTTGCTGGTATCCACCGGCGCCAGCGCCTTGTTCTCGTCGAGGAACTTGTCGAGCGTCTTCTCGATCTCGACTTTCGCCGCCTCCGGGCCACGATCGCTCATCTCGGTGTGCTGCAGGCCGGTCTGCACCACGGTGATGCCGGCCTTCTCGCAGGTCTCGGTATCCGGGATCACGCCGGGGTCGGTCTTGAACACCGGATCATGCGACCGCAGCGACAGGATCTTGAACTTGCCGTCGGTCATGAACGGCACACGCAGGTTGTCGAGCGTCACCAGCTTCACCACCTGCTTCGGATGTTCCTTGGCGAAATACGTCGCGATGTCGCCGCCGTTCGAGTGACCGACCATGGTCAGGTGATCGTAATCGGCATTGGGGCGCACTTTCCGGAGCTGCGCGACCGCGAACTCGATGTTCTTGATTCCGCGCTCGTAGACCGGCAGCCGGCCGACATAAAGCTCGCCGACCTTGGTCACCAGCGGCGGATCGTTGGCAAGGTCATGCTGGATGCTGACCACCATGTAGCCGCGCGCGGCGAACAGGTTCGCAAGGAACGAATACTCGGTGTACTTGACGGTGTTGCCGTGATTGAGGACGGCGACCGGCAGCTTGACCATGCCGGCGCGCGCCTGCATCGCCTTGTCGCGGCGCACGGCGATATCGACCGCGACCGGCCGGCCGCGCGACTGGTCGAGGAACGTCATCGTCTCATGATAGATCAGCCACTTGCTGCCGCTGAAATAGGCGGCCGCAACCAGAAGGCACAGTGACAGTCCAATGACGATCGCACGCTTCATGACAGTTCCCGTGAACGCCTCACCCGATTCTTCTTGTGTGCCCGGCGTCCGTCGCGTCGGTTATCAGGAATATATGTCACACTCGTGTGACCGGAAGATCAATTTCTAGGGATTTCGCACAGAATCGACCAGCGGCACCTCAACCCGCAGCCTGCCGGCCTCGATCCATCGAACGCCGCCCGCGATCCGATGATATCGCGCAACAATTTGTAATTATTCATTATTCTCCTTTTGTCGAGGCTGAGATATCGCAAAAGCTCCGCTTCAGCCCGAAACCCGTCCCGCACCCTTCCCCAGCACTCCCCTAGCAATTTCAAGGCCAGTGTGGTTTTGGTCCCACTCATCGAGGGCGCATCCTGGCGGCATCCGCCGGCGTCGTCCCCTATGCCGCTCCCTTCACCCGAGGCCCGCGCGCCGGTTCGGCGCGGCCGCACCGACTGTACCGAGATCCGATGCCGCGCAACCCCGCCGTCGCCCGCACCCTCCCTTCCCTTCGCCGCGCGCTCGACCAGCTTCGCGCCAGGGGCAGGACCGTCGCACTGGTTCCGACAATGGGCGCGCTGCATGAAGGACATCTGACGCTGGTCCGGCGGGCGCGGAAGCGCTGCGACCGGGTCGTGGTTTCCGTCTTCGTCAACCCGACGCAGTTCGCGCCACACGAGGACTTCTCGACCTACCCGCGCACCTGGCAGGCCGACCTTGCCAAGCTCGCCGCCGAGAAGGTCGATCTGGTCTGGAATCCGGGCGTCGGCATCATGTATCCGGACGGCTTCGCCACGCGCATCTCGTGCGAGGGACCGGCCGTCGCCGACCTCGAGGATCGTTTCCGCCCACACTTCTTCGGCGGGGTCGCCACCGTCGTCGGCAAGCTGTTCATCCAGTGCCGGCCGGACGTCGCGCTGTTCGGCGAGAAGGACTATCAGCAGCTTCGCGTGGTGACGCAGATGGCGCGCGACCTCGATCTCGGCGTCAAGGTGACCGGCGTCGCCACCGTGCGCGAACGCGACGGGCTCGCGATGTCGTCGCGCAACGTCTATCTCTCGCCGGAGCAGCGTGCGGCTGCACCGACGCTGCATCGCGCGCTGAAGGATTGCGCCGCCGATATCCGCGCCGGCCGCGATCTCAAGACCGCTGTCGCCAAGGGTGCGGCAACCATCCGCGAGGCCGGCTTCGCGCTGGACTATTTCGAGGCCCGCCATGCCGAAACGCTGGCGCCGGTCAACGCGCGCGACGACGGCCCGATCCGGTTGCTGGTCGCCGCCAAGATCGGAACCACGCGCCTGATCGACAATCTTGGCGTCTAACGGACGCCCCGCAAACCTACAGCAAGCCCAGTTCGCGCAATTCGCGCCGCAACTGCTCGGGCATCTCGGCAACGCCCCGGGCGGCCGCGGCAAGGTCCGGCGGCGCGTCCTTGGCCGTCAGGTAACGCCAGCCCTGAAAGGCCCGCATCGGCCGCGGCATGACCGCGATCACTTTCGGCTGCATCACAAGGCGGCAACGGTTGATGCCCTCCTTGTCGCGGAACGGCTCGATGCCGATCAGCTTTTCGCGCGCCGCGATCTCACCACGGATCACCCAGTAGAGCGAACCGCCGTCGAGCAGTTCCGCCTCGCGCTTCGGAGTCATGCGGGTGATGTGGACGTGCCGCAGCGGCTTCCTGCCCAGACGAGCGGCACGGGCGCGCTCGGCGACGCGCGCCTTCAGTTCCTTGACTGAATCGCAACCGACGGCAAGCTTGATGAGATGGAGCGGCATGGTGTCCTGAACGTCAGGGGAACGTTCTGGTCCCATCGCGCCCGCCGCGTCAAGCCACTCTCGCCCGGCGATGTGGATGACCCCCGCCGCGCCTGTCGCGCACGGCCGTCAGGGCTGGTCGGCCTCCGCGACAAGCTCGATTTCCGACAGATTGCAGACCGTGACGCGCTGGTCGCGCGTCGTCAGCCAGCCCGCCTTTTCCCAGCGGGTAATGGTCCGGCTCGCCGAATGCAGCGTGGTGCCGCAGATATCGGCAATATCCTTGCGCCGCAACGGAAACGCGATGGTGATCCCGTCCGCCGTCGGATGGCCGCCATGGCGCACCAGCCGCAGCATGGTATGGGCGATGCGCTGCTCGACCCGCTGGGTCGCCAGTTCGCGGACGCGGTTCTGCACCTCCTCCAGCCGCCGGCCGATGATGCCGATGAAATTGGTGGCGATGCGATGATGGCGATCCATCAATTGGGCGAGGTCGGTTTCGCTCCAGCTCACCTCGGTCAGATCGGTCAGGGCATCGGCGTCGGCCGGATAGCGGCCATCGGTGAACAGCGCCACGGACCCGAACAGGTCGCCGGGGCGGATGAAGCGCATCACGACCTGGGCCCCGTCGCTGCCGGATTGCGAAATCCGGATATATCCATCGATCAGAGCATGGGCACGCACCGGACCATCCCCCTGATTGAACAGGCGGGCGTTGCGCGGCACGCGCCGGATGCGCGCCGCCGCACGCACGTCCTCGAGCGCGTCCGGAGGGAGGCCCTTGAGAAGCTGCAACGCAGCCAGGCTGTCATTCGTTCTGGCGTCCATCATCCCCATGGGACGAGTTTACCCCGGCGCGGGCGATCAAGGCGAGCGATTTGCGCTGGCGCAAACGCCGCAGCGGACCGCGGACATAGGCTGATCGAACAACAATCGGGGTTTAAGGCACTATGAACGACGTTGTGCTTGCGCGTGCCTTGCATGTTCTCGGGGTTGTGATCTGGATCGGCGGCGTGGCCATGGCGACGATGGTGGTGCTGCCGGCGGTCCGCCGCGGCGACCTGGGCGCCGACCGCCTGCAAGCCTTCAGGGCCGTCGAACACCGCTTCGTCTGGATCGCCCGGACATCCGTCATCGTCGTCGGGCTGACCGGCTTCTACATGCTTGCCCGCCTCGATCTGTGGTCGCGGTTTCACGACGCCAGCTTCTGGTGGATGCATGCCATGCTGTGCATCTGGCTGATCTTCATGCTGCTGCTGTTCGTCGGCGAACCGCTGGTCCTGCGCCGCCTCTTTCCGCGCTGGGTCGCGGCGCGGCCCCGCACTGCCTTCGCATTCCTGCATTGGCTGCATGTGGTTCTTCTGGTGCTGAGCCTCGTGACCGTTTTCGGCGCGGTGGCCGGAAGTCACGGCTGGTCGATTTTCTGATCCTCCCGGATTCAACGCAGCCGGCAATCCATTTTGAGAAGATGGATGCGCGGATCAAATCCGCGCATGACAGCGGATGATTCCGTCACAAGAGGAAATCCCGGGGCAACGCGCTTGAACCGAGCCGGGACGTCAGCGCGCGGCGGGTGGCGTCAGCTGCACCGGCGGAGCCGTCGGCGGAGATCGCTGCGCCGGCGGCTGCGGAGACGGCGGCGGGCGCCGTCGCGGCGGCTGCGACTGATGCGTGATGCCGCGGGGCCTCGACGCGGCTTGCGGTCGAGGCGCGGGAGTTGGTGTCGGTGTCTGGGTCGACGACGGCTGTGCGGGCGCCTCGGACGCGGGCACTGCGGCGGCGTTCGAGGTCGACGGCTCGGGCGTCATGATGTTGACCGGCGGGATCGAGGCCGCCGACGGAAATTCGGCATTGGTCGGCTTGCCGGTCGGAACGGAGGCACCTTCGGGCGACGTGACCGCGGTGGCCGGAGGCATCGCCGCAGCCGCATCATGCGCCGCCACCCAGGACGGCCCATAGCGCTGCACCAGGCCCTCGTAGGTCTTCGCCTCGATGTTCATCGCAATGCGGCGCGTATCGGTGAGGGACAGGAAGGCGGCACAATTCGACGGCGTGCAATTGTCGCGCGTCGTCAGCACATGCGCGACAAATCCGTAGCGATCCCGCTCGACCGCATGGCGCAGCGCCTGCAAGGCCGGCGTCATCATCCTGTCGGCGGCATCCGCCGTGCCGAACGCCGTCAGGTTGCTGACCTGCGCCGCGGCGTAGGACACGGCGGCGGCAACATTGTCGGGCGACCTGAACAGAATTCTTTCGCAAGCCGCCTCGACCTCATCGCCGGCAAGCTCATCCATGCAGGACAGGGCGGCAAGCGGCACATGGGTGGCCTGCATCGGCACCCGCGCCTGCAACGTGGCGGCGCCGCCGATCCCGCGAGCGGTCGCCGCCGCCGCCACCGCGACGGCCAGGAGCGTGATGACGGTCAGCGCCCCGTTGGCCACGCTGCGTTCGGCGCGCAACAACGTGACGGCAAGGATAAGGGCGCAGAACGCCGCGGCAACGAGCGTCAGCCACATCGGAAAGGACGATGCGTGGAAGAGTTGCGCGAACGGGTTGGTCGATATCCAATCCATCAGGTCCAGTCCATCAGGTCGATCGGCGGGGTCGGTCGGCCGGATCGGCCGGCACTATCCAGCCGCGCCAACACACCTTCGGTCGGAGATCGAAATATCCGCCAGCAGCACCAGACCACGGCATCAGACCGTGACCCCAGACCGCGGCATCCGGCGACCGGCCGCCGGCGAATGTTCGCAGACTCTCAGGCTGGGTTCAACAGATCAGCCGGTTCGACAGATCGGCCGGATGCGACCACCCGGATCGGGCCGGCCGCATCCACCCATTCGGATTCATACGGGCGCAGATTCACACAGGCGATCTCGAACAAGCCATCTCGGGCAGGCGACCGGAAGGTTGGCAGCCAGAAGGTTGACGACCAGAAGGCTGACGGCCGGAAGATCGGCAGCCGAAAGATCGGCAATAGCTCGGGTCGGCGGCTGTCCTTCCGTCCGTTCGGCTGCCGGTCAGGCAACGGCGAGCTGGCTTTCCTTCGCCACGCGCTCGAACGCCTCGATCGAGCTCTTGATTCGGTACTGGCAATCGTCGCCCTCGGTGGGCAACAGGCGGATCACTTCGTAGGTGCCGCTGGCGGCCGGGCGGGCCACATTGCTGGCAGTGAAATAAACAAGGTCTCCAACGACATACTTATGCTTCAACGCCCTCTCCATTACGCAACAGGAATCTTGGCCCGCTCACGGTCCCCGCACGCGCGGCCAGCTTGAAGTCCCGCCGGTTTATAGCACGCAAAAGCCTCATTTGGCCAGCCGGAACCGGCCCGGTAAAATAGTCGCTTTATGCTGTGTTTTCAGAAGGATATGCCTGTTTTTGACCCTGCCGCGCTACCCAACCCGATCATGGCTGTAATGCGGTGCCGCAAAGGCGATCACGGCCGTCGCTGCGGTGCCTAACGGCTCCTCTCAATCGGTTTCCAGCCGCGGGATGACGATGGTTTCCGCCAGCCCCGCCTCGGTCCAGGCGGCAAATGCCGGATGCGCCTGCATCGCCGCCATGTAATCCCGAACAGCCGGTCCTGTCTCGATGGCGTAGGTGCGGAAGCGGTGCACCACCGGGGCATACATCGCATCGGCGGCCGTGAAGGCCCCGAACAGATAGGGACCGGCCGATCCGTGGCGGGCCCGGCAGTCGCTCCAGATCGCCTGGATGCGGTCGACATCGGCCCTCGCCTGCGGCGACAGCGCCTTGGCCTCCACCGGCCGATGGAGGTTCATGCCGCACTCGCTGCGCAGCGCCATGAAGCCGGAATGCATCTCCGCCGCGATCGCGCGCGCATGGGCGCGGGCCGCGCGGTCGCCGGGCCACAGCTTCGCGTCGGGGTATTTTTCGGCGACGTACTCGATGATCGCGAGCGAATCCCACACGGTGATGCCGCCATCGATCAGCGCCGGCACCTTGCCTGCGGGCGAAACGTCAAGGATGCGCTGCTTGTCGGCATCGCCCGTGTAGAGCGGAATGAAAATCTCCTCGAACGGAATGTTCGCCGCGCGCAGGCACACCCATGGCCGCATCGACCACGACGAATAGTTCCTGTTGCCGATTACCAGCTTCATCGTCATCGGAATGGTCCCTTCGTGCGTGACATGGCGGCGGCAGCCGTGCCCGGCACCGGCCAGCGCCGATCGTTTCCCTCATCTTGCGCGATGGAAACGGATGCGCAATGCAGGGGCCATGCTTTCGCACGATTCGTCTTCCGATGCCCGTTCGCTCGACGAGGCCATCCTTTCCGTCCTGCGCCGCGCCGGCGGCAAGACCCTCAGCGCTCCCGAAATCGCCCATGCCATCGTCCCGGACGGCGACTGGCACGACCTCCTCGTTCCGATCCGGCGCACCGCCATCAGCCTCGCGCAATGCGGGCGGCTGGTGATCTATCGCAAGGGCAAGGTCGTCGATCCGGCCGACTTTCGCGGCGTCTACCGGCTCGGCCTGCCCCGACAGGACTGATCGCTATTTCGGGCGCGGCGACGGCAGCAGCGCGCTGCTGCGTCCCGCCAGCCAGTAGACCAGAAGCCCGACCCATTCATGCACGGCGGCGTCGCATTGCGCCAGCCCGGCACTGACCTTGCCGAACGGCGCCGCCGCATCGATCCAGCCGCGCGTGCGCCAATCCACCGGATAGGCTTCGACATCGAACCCGGCGGCGCGGAACACGCCGATGGATCGCGGCATGTGAAACGCCGATGTAACCAGCAGCCAGTGGCCCGAGGTGTCGGCGCCGACCAGCTTGCGGGTGCGTTCGGCATTCTCCAGCGTGGTGCGCGATGCGCCGTCGAGCACGACGCGGCCGTTGTCGAGATCGAATCTGCGCAGCACCTGTTCGGCGAGCGGCGCTTCGGGCGTCGACGCGCGCAGCAGGTCGGCGCTGCCGCCGCTGAACAGGATGCGCGCCTTCGGAAACCGCTTCGCCAGCTCCAGCATCGCGAGGATACGCTCGGCCGACGAATACAGTTCGATATCGCCACGCGCCGCGGACACGTCCGAGTCGATCCCGCCGCCGAGCACGATGATGCCGTCGGGCGTGCGGCCGTCGAACCGCCACGGCGGAAACCGTTCCGAAAGGCCGAGCAGAAGCACGTGCCCGAGCGGCGAGAAGCCGCACACCAGCAGCATGACGATGCCGGTGGTCAGGGCGATCCCGCCCGCGCGGCGGCGCCCGACCAGCCACAGCACGAGGCCGAGCAGGCAAATGAGCGCGATCGCATTGGACGGCAGGACGAAAAATCCGACGATCTTCGACA